>JAGPDJ010000021.1 GCA_018057635.1 Ferruginibacter sp.
CCGGCAAATACAAAGGCGCATGTAGAACATAACCTAGAAAAGCCGGAATAAATAGCATTATTTTTTTTGCAGGATGCTGGTGAATATAGAAATGATTTTTTATTTTTTCTGTGTCCCCTTTCTCCGTTTCCAGTACAAGAGCACTTAATTCAGTTCTTAACCGGTCGTTGAACTCATTGATCGTTTTACCAAAACCCTCAACAGAACGGATGTCATTTTCAGTAATAATATTTCCAAAATTAAGCCGGATGTTTTTTCCAAAAGAATGGAATGACTGGTAATTAATTCCTGCAGGCAATATTTTTAAAGGAATGCCTTCCTGCCAGCTGCTTTGGGCAAGCCTTGCTGTGCCTTTTTTTAATGGCCTTAGTTTCCATTCATTGATGCATCTTCCTTCGCTAAATATCAAAACAATCCCGTTTTTTTTAAATATTTCTTTGCAATTTTCAAAAGTTTCATAATTATTTTCCAGGTTCTCTACACCTTCACTGATGCGGTAAACCGGGAACATATTTAATGACAACAGCAGCTTCTTGTAAAAAGGTTTTACAAAAGCATCTCCCCTGGCAAGTGAATAAACAGGCCTTTTAAAAAGGGTAGATAATATGATGGCATCCAGGAAAGAGTTCGGGTGATTTGCCGCAATCAGCAAAGGCCCTTTTAATGACAGATATTCTTTATTATTTATAGCCAGGTGCCTGCAATAGATCCACAGTGCAAATTTTGCCGGTATATAAAGCAATCGGTAAAGCAAATGAGTATTTTACAAATGAAATTAATTAATTTAACTGCGGGTCTATCGGGTAGTTGATCAGCATTTCATATTCACCACCCAGGTGTTTCAGGCTTTCTTTCCATACATCTTCAGGTGCAGTATTGAATACTAAATTTCGGGTAGTGGTTGCCGTTAGCCAGCTTTTTTCAGCCAGCTCTTCCGCAAGCTGGCCTTTTTCCCATCCGCTGTATCCAACAAAAAATTTTATTTTATCATTTTCAATCTTATTGCTGTTAAGCAATGTTTTTACGGTTTCAAAATCGCCTCCCCAGTATATTTCATCTGAAATTTTATAACAATCAGGGATCAGGTCGGGATATTGATGTATATAATGCACTGTGTCTGTCTGAACCGGCCCGCCATAATACACAGGCACTTCAGTACCGTCCAGACCGGTGATAAGCAGGTCCAGTGTCTGCTCCACAGCTTTATTTAAAACAAAGCCAAAACTCCCTTCATCAGAATGCCGGCACATAAATACAACGGTTCGCATAAAATTCGGATCTTTTAAAAAAGGATCTGCAATTAACAATGTATTTTGCGCCGGTTCTATCATATTTCTAAAGTATGATATTATTGGTTAACGGGATAAAAAATATACAATTCTTTTTGTGGTAAACCTTAGTTAAATTTAACGCGGCATCATTAATTTATTTTTGCTACGGCAATTGTGGTTTATTTTTGCAGCATTGCCTTGCCAGGCAGGTTGAAGTATTATCAATTATGAAAAGAATTTTTCCCATCATCACAGTTTTGATCCTGCTTTCCTTACTGGGCCTGATATTTTTCCAGTTCTTATGGCTCAAAAGTGCAAAAGAAGTTAAAGAGCAGCAACTCATTGATAATATAAACCGGGCCACCAATGATGCAGCAGAAAAGCTAATGCAGGATAAACGTTTCCCACCCATCACTAAAAATCAGAATCTTTTTTTTCCGAATGAAAAAATGCAGCGGGAATTTTACCGGCCATCTGTATTGCAACGTTATACCAAAGAAGAAATAGCTGATGTGATCCGGCAATCACTCGATAAAAATAATCTGAAAGGAGCACCTTTCGAGTATGCGATCACTCAAAATTCTATTACTGGCGATGAAATTCAGACTGACAATTTTTACAAATATTATATAGATACAATCAACAATACGCATCACATTATTGAATTGGTTCCTCCCCCCGGCAGCAACATGGAAAACCTGGCCAAAGAAGAATTCCTGATTGTAATTGTGCCTCATCAGCGAAGTATCATCATCAAAGAAATCACCTGGTTTATCCTGGGCGCAATTTTTTTCACACTCATCATTACAACAGCTTTTTTTCTTACCATACGTACCTTGTTGAGGCAAAAGAAACTCAGTGAAATCAAATCAGATTTCATTAACAACATGACCCATGAATTTAAAACGCCCCTTGCAACTATTTCATTGGCAGTAGACGCACTGAAGAATGAAAAAGTTACTGCAGACAAGGAAAAAACAAATTACTTTATTGCTGTAATTAAGGAAGAGAACAAGCGAATGAATAAGCAGGTAGAAACCATATTGCAGGCGGCTTTGCTTGATAAACAGGAAGTGCAGCTTAATCTTAAAAAGCTATCGGCACATGCTATGATCCGGAGTGCTTTGAACAATATTGAATTACCGGTAAATGAGAAGCAAGGTAAACTGGAAGTAAGCCTTGATGCATTAAAAGATATCATCATGGCCGATGAAGTGCATTTTACGAACCTTATCAATAATCTCCTTGATAATGCTGTAAAATACTCAAACGAAAACCTGGTCATTAAATTAAGTACTTCCAATACCGGAAACCTTTTAAAAATTAAGATAGAGGATAATGGGATCGGTATGAATAAAGAAACCCTCAGCCGGATATTTGAAAAATTTTACCGGGCTCATACCGGAAATATTCACAATGTTAAAGGTTTCGGCCTGGGCCTAAGCTATGTTAAAACAATGATTGATGCCCACAAAGGCAATATAAAAGCAGAAAGTACCCTCGGAAAAGGCACCTGTTTTACTGTTACCATACCACTTGCCAAATGAAATATTGCGGTTATCCACAGATATTAACAGCTTTCCACAATCAGTACACACCTGTTTACCCCCATTATCTCCTTAAATCCCCTTCCAGTATACCCAAATCCCTTGTGGATAAAAAACTTTTTTAAAATATGTGTCATAAAGTGGGAAAAAGTGTTATTTTGTGTGAATAATTCTTAAAATAACCAACAAAACCCCTTAATGATAGGATTTATAGGCGAATATGAATCTACGATTGATGCCAAAGGGCGCTTTCTATTGCCTTCCGGCTTTAAAAAACAATTGCCTGAACAGGAGAGTTATGTATTTGTCATAAACCGGGGTTTTGAAAAATGTCTAACACTCTATCCAATCCAAAGCTGGGAGCCCATTTTCAAAGAAATCAGCCAGTTAAATGACTTTGATCCAAAAGTGAGGGCCTTTCGCCGTAATTTTTTAAACGGCGCCATCCAACTTGAACTGGATTCTGCAGGCAGGGTTCTTTTACCTAAGAATTTATTGGAACATGCTTCTCTTGATAAAGATATCGTACTGGTATCGGCATTGAATAAAATTGAGATCTGGGATAAAAAAATATATAAAGAGCTCTTTGAATCTTTTTCGCCGGAAGCATTCAGCGACCTGGCCAATGAGGTGATGAATAAGAAAGCTGACAAGCTGAATGGTTGATAAAACATGAATGAACCGAATAAAATAAAGGGTTTAAACGAATCAAACCATCAACAGCCGAACTATCACATACCGGTATTGCTGCAGGAAGTAATGGAAGGATTGGATATAAAAGCAGATGGGATTTATGTGGATTGCACATTTGGCGGAGGCGGACATAGCAAGGCAATACTTCAAAAACTGGGAATTCAGGGAAAACTGATCGTATTTGACCAGGATGCTGCAGCTAAAGAAAATTTGCCGGCTGATGAAAGAGTGATTTTTGTTCAACAGAATTTTCGACACCTGCAAAAATTCTTAAGGGTACATAAATCAGTACAGGTTGATGGCATACTCGCAGACCTGGGTGTTTCCAGTCACCAGTTTGATGAAGCAGCACGGGGTTTTTCAACAAGGTTTGATGCTGCACTGGATATGCGGATGGATCAACGGCAAACAACAACAGCAGCCGATATCCTGAATAAATATACCGAGCAGCAACTGCATAAGATATTTGAAAAATATGGCGAAGTAACCAATTCAAAAACACTGGCGAAAACAATCACCGTGCAAAGAATGATTACGCCGCTAAAAACGGTTAACCAGTTTAAACAGGCGGTTAACCAGGTAGTAAAGGGAAACCCAAACAAATATTTCGCCCAGGTTTTCCAGGCATTGCGGATAGAAGTGAATGATGAAATAAAAGCACTGGAAGAAATGTTGCTGCAAACACTGGCAGTTTTGAAACCGGGAGGAAGAATAGCAGTGATCACATTTCATTCTTTGGAAGACAGGATAGTAAAGAATTTTTTTAAACAAGGATCATTTGATGAAGAAGTAGAAGATGATGTGTATGGAAGAAAAAAAGAAAGCCCGTTTTTAATCGTAACCAAAAAACCAATTGTTGCCGGCGCAGAAGAGTTGCGTAACAATTCAAGATCACGTAGTGCAAAACTGAGGATCGCTTCAAAGAAATAAATATGAGTGAAGAGCAGGTAAATACTACACAGCAGGGAAATGCTAAAACTGACTGGAAACGGTTTTTTAATTATCGTTTTATTGTAAAGAATATTCCTTTCTTCCTTTTCCTGTCAGTGTTAGCAGTGTTGTATATATACAACGGGCATTATGCAGACAAACTGGTGAGGAAGATCGCAGCAAGTGAAAAGAATATAAAGGAACTGGAGTATGAATACAAGTCTGTAAAAAGCGAAGTGATTTTCAGGAGCAAGGCAAGTGAACTGGTAAGGGCTGTTGAACCTCTGGGATTGCGGGAATTATCCAGGCCGCCAATTTTACTGGACAGTTTAAAGTAAGGATTAAAAAAATAAAATTAACCTAATAACATAGCGGCTTGCGTGGAGATTAAAAATGACATATTGTGGAGAGTTTATTTATGCTTCCTCGGCATAATATTACTGGGTGTAATGGTATTGGGCAGAGCTGTCTATATTCAACAGGTTCAGGGAGATTACTGGGTTGGGTTGGGAGACAGCCTTCATTTAAAATACCTGCCTATTGAAGCAGAACGGGGAACTATTTACAGCGAAGATGGAAATATGTTAAGTACATCTGTTCCCATTTTTGATATCTATGTAGATTTTGCAGCAGATGGGTTAAGGGAAAAACAAGGAAAACGGTTTAAAGAAAATGTTGATTCACTCAGTATAAGCCTGGCCAATCTTTTCCGGGATAAAACAAGTGCCGAATACAAAAAACAATTGCAACTGGCCTATAAAAATAAAGACCGTTATTTTTTATTGAAAAGAAAGATATCATTTGATGAATTCAGGGAGTTGCGCAATTTTCCGCTGGTAAGGCAGGGAAGGAACAAGAGCGGCTTTATAGTTGATCCAAGAGATAAAAGGATCAATCCGTATGTGTTGCTTGCAAACCGCACCATTGGTCTTTCAAGAGAGGATTCTACAAAAAATGTTGGCCTGGAAAGAACTTATGACAGCCTGCTGAAAGGTACAACCGGCCAGCGGCTGATGCGTTATGCGGCAGGTGCTTATATGCCTGTTGAAGGAGCAGAAGTAGACCCGGTAAATGGCAAGAACATTATTTCTACACTGGATACTTATATTCAGGATGTAGCTGAGAATGCACTGATGAAAATGCTGGTAAACAACAATTCACTTCACGGTACAGCCATTGTGATGGAAACGGCTACAGGTAAAATAAAAGCGATCGCAAACCTTGGGAAGCAACCCGATGGAACCTACACGGAAGACCTTAATTACGGTATTGGTAAAAGAACAGAACCAGGATCAATTTTTAAACTCGTAACATTGATCAGCTTGCTGGAAGATAAATACGTAGATAATAATTCTATTGTTGACTGCGAAAGAGGCGCTAAATATTTTTATGGCTTAAGAATCAAAGACTCACATTTAGGTACCGGTGCCATTACGGTGAAAGAAGCTTTTTTAAGAAGCAGCAATGTTGCTTTTGCAAAACTGGCCGACCAGTATTATCATAACCAGCCGGCAAAATTCACCGATCATTTGCATAAGCTGAGGCTTGATGTTATAACCGGTGTTGATATAACGGCATCTTCCGGTAAACCCATTATATACAAACCTGATAGTAAATACTGGCATCCTACCACAATTCCGTATATGGCTCACGGTTACGGACAGCTGGTTACTCCATTGCACATGCTGATGGTTTACAATGCAGTGGCAAACAACGGTAAGATGATGAGGCCTTACCTGGTGAGTGCTGTTGAGGATTATGGTGTGGTTGTTAAAACAATAGAACCCCAGGTGCTGGAAGAAAATATTTGCAGTCCCGAAACACTTATCCAGGTAAAGGAATGTTTGAAAGCAGTGGTAGACAGTGTACATGGTACCGGGCACAGGATATTATTCGACAGCAATTACTCCATTTCCGGTAAAACCGGAACCGCAGTAACCGCTTTAAATAACAAAGGATATAATAAGGGGAATAAAATTTACCAGGCTTCTTTCATCGGCTATTTTCCTTCCGAGAACCCGAAATATTCTATGGCCGTTGTAATTCAGAACAGCAATGAATCAAGGCTGATCTATGGAGCAGATGTTTCGGGAAGGGTATTTAAGGAAATCAGCGACCGCATCTACAATCATTATTTAAGTACTGCTTCACTGAATCTTCCTGCAAAACCTGATACATCCGTATATAAGTATTTCGGAATTAAAGAGGATCTCGGATCCATTTTCAGCTATTTAAACATGACTTCCATCGATTCGGCTGGTTCAGGGTACTGGAGATCATTGCAGTTGCAAAACAATGCAGCATTATTAAGGTTACCCGAAAATATTGTCAGCCAGGTTTCAGTAACACCGGATGTTACCGGTATGGGCTTGAAAGATGCTGTTTATTTACTGGAAAACAAGGGATTTATAACATCAGTAAGTGGCAGGGGAAGGGTGATCAATCAAAGTATAGCAGCCGGTGCTGCATATAAAAAAGGACAAAGAATATCAATAGTGCTCAATTAAGGGCAAACATATGTTGAATGATATACTATATAAGGTTAGCATAAAATCTGTTCATGGCAGTACTGGTATTGCTGTAACAGATATGCAGTCAGATTCAAGATTTGTTTCTGCCGGCTGCTGCTTTATTGCTATATCCGGAACAGTGGCAGACGGTCATCATTTCATTGATTCGGCCATTGCTGCCGGTGCCACATCCATTGTATGTGAAGTGCTGCCACAGCAGTTGAACAACGAAGTTACATATGTGCAGGTTGAGAACAGTGCCGTTGCTGCAGGTTATATGAGCCATAATTTTTACGGAGAGCCAAGCAGCAAAATGAAGCTGGTAGGCGTTACCGGTACCAATGGCAAAACTACAGTTGCTACGTTATTGTGGAACCTGTTTACATCTCTTGGATATATATGCGGACTGGTTAGCACCGTGCAAAACCAGGTAGGCAATAAAATTATTGAATCAACACATACAACACCGGATGCAATCAGCCTGAATAAATTGCTGAATGAAATGTACAGTTCCGGTTGTTCTTATGTATTTATGGAATGCAGCAGCCATGCAATACAGCAACAGCGTATTGCAGGGTTAACATTCGCCGGTGCCATTTTTACAAACATTTCACACGACCACCTTGATTACCACAAAACATTTGACGAATATATCCGGGTAAAAAAATCATGGTTCGATTCATTACCAAAATCAGCTTTTGCCATAAGCAATGCAGATGATAAAAGAGGGGCGGTTATGTTGCAGAATACTGCTGCCAAAAAATTGTTCTATAGCCTCAAAACACTGGCTGATTACAAGGGTAAAATTCTGGATAACAATATTACAGGGCTTCATATGACTGTAAATGATATTGAAGTTCATTTTAAAATGATCGGTGAATTCAATGCATATAACCTGCTGGCAGTATATGCTGCTGCTGTAAACCTGGGGGAAGAAAAACATAAACTGTTGCAGGTGTTAAGTGGTTTATCGGGAGCAGAAGGACGGTTTGATTATTTCTTAAGTTCCAATAAACATATAGTAGGTATTGTGGATTATGCACACACGCCTGATGCATTGCTGAACGTTTTGGCAACCATCAAAAACTTACGCAACGGAAATGAAAAAGTAATAACTGTTGTTGGATGCGGTGGAAACAGGGATAAAACCAAACGCCCGGTAATGGCCGAAGTTGCCTGCGAATACAGTGATAAAGTAATATTCACTTCAGATAATCCGAGAAACGAAGATCCACTGGAAATATTAAAAGAAATGGAAGCAGGTGTGAGTGTAGTGGCAAGAAAAAAATTCATCACCATTGCCGACAGGAAAGAAGCCATTAAAACAGCTGTAAGCCTGAGTAATGAGGAAGATATCGTACTGGTAGCTGGCAAAGGGCATGAAAAATACCAGGATATAAAAGGCGTGAAATATGAATTTGATGATAAGAAAGTGTTGAAGGAAATGTTTGAATTGCTTGAAAAATAAAGGAGTGATTTGAAAATTTGAAAATTTGAGGATTTGGAAATTTGAAGATTAATAAACGATTAACCAATAAACGAACATGTTATACCACCTATTTGATTGGCTGACTAAAGAAAATTTCCGGTTCCCCGGGAGTGGCCTTTTTCAGTTTATCACTTTCAGGGTTATGCTGGCTATGATTTTGTCGTTGGTTATAACAACTGTTTATGGTAAGCGTTTGATCCGGTTCCTGCAAAAGAAACAATTGGGTGAATCGGTAAGAGACCTCGGACTAGCCGGTGAACAGGCAAAAAAGGGAACACCAACCATGGGTGGCATCATTCTTATCCTGGCGATCATCATTCCTACTTTGTTACTTGCAAACCTGGATAAAGTATATGTAAGGCTGATGTTGCTCTGTACAGTTTGGCTCGGTGCAATCGGTTTTATTGATGATTATTTAAAAATAAAAGCCAAAAGGATCGCAAAAGAAAAAGGGATCGATTATAAGAAAACAGATGCTGACGGACTGGCGGGCAGGTTTAAGATTTTCGGCCAGGTTATGCTGGGTATCATTGTTGGCGCAACATTGTATTTTACAAATAGTGTGATTGTGGAGAGAGAAATTTATACATCAGATATTCAGTATGTAAAAGATCACCTGAAACCCGGAGAAAAACTGATGAGTGATTCTTTTCATATTGTAAACCTGGATGGCAAGCAACATATTTTTGCAAAAGTTAAAACACCGATTACAACGATCCCGTTTGTAAAAAATCACGAGTTCAACTATGCTAAATTATTGCCTGCAAGCCTGGAGCAGTATACGTACATTTTATACATCCTGATTGTAATCTTTATTGTAACGGCCGTTTCAAACGGAGCTAACATAACCGATGGGTTAGACGGTCTTGCTACAGGCGTTAGTGCCATTATTGGAATATGCCTGGGCGTTTTTGCGTATACAAGCGGTAATATAAAGTTTGCAGAATACCTGAATATCATGTACATACCAAACCTGGGAGAGTTATCCATTTTCATTGCGGCATTTGTTGGGGCCTGTATCGGGTTTCTCTGGTATAATTCTTATCCGGCACAGGTATTTATGGGCGATACAGGAAGCCTTGCACTGGGCGGAATCATTGCAGCGCTTGCCATTATTGTAAGGAAAGAATTGCTGATACCGATTTTTTGTTTTGTATTCCTGGTGGAGAATTTAAGTGTGATGATCCAGGTAAGTTATTTTAAATATACCAAGCGTAAGTATGGTGAAGGGAGACGCGTGTTCCTTATGAGCCCGCTTCACCATCACTACCAGAAATTGGGGTATCATGAAAGTAAAATAGCAGTCAGATTTTGGATAATAACAATTTTATGTGTGGCAATGGCAATTGTTACACTTAAACTGAGATAAAAAAGTTATTGAAAGACCAAACCTTGAATTACACCGATAGGTTTTTAAGTTTTTCAATTATAAGTAGTGCTTTATCTGTGAAATTGACGACCCGTTAAATTCTATGCTGTTGAAAAACCAATTTTTATCCTGGATACACAAAAGGTATTCTTATAGGAAACGTTGTCCTGTAAATGTCAATACTATTGAAGAACCACTTTTTTGAGCTTGAATGGGTTGATAAAAAGACCTGTTAAATTCATGCTTTTGAAGAACCAATTTTTAAACTGCAAAAGTATTTGTTTCAGGAAAATGTTGTCCTGTAAATGTCAATACTATTGAAGAACCACTTTTTATTGAGCAGGAAGGTCTGTATACTATTACCTGTTAAATTCTATGCTTTTGAAGAACCAATTTTTATTTAAATGCTGTAAACGCACATGAAAAAGCGGGTGGTTATTTTGGGTGCAGGAGAAAGCGGGGTTGGAGCAGCATTGCTCGCTACCAGGCAGGGGTTTGATGTTTTTGTAAGCGATGCAGGAAACATAAGTGGTGTATACAGGGCAGAACTGGATTCACATAAAATAACTTATGAAGAAGCAGGCCATACAGATTCTTACATTTTAAATGCAGATGAAGTAATTAAAAGCCCGGGGATACCGGAAAAGGCAGACATCATAAAAAAGATAAGGGCTAAGCAGATACCCGTTATCAGTGAAATAGAATTTGCATGCAGGTTTATCGGTAACAGTAAAGTAATTGCCATTACCGGCAGCAACGGCAAAACAACAACAACGGCCTTAACCTACCATATATGCAAACACGCAGAAATGGATTGTGCAATGGTTGGCAATATCGGGTTTTCATTTGCCAAACAGGTGGCAACAGATCCACGTGAATTGTATGTGGCTGAAATAAGTTCATTTCAACTGGATGATATTGTTTCATTCAGGCCTGATGTAGCCATTCTTACTAACATAACCGAGGATCATCTTGACAGGTATGATTATAAACTGGAAAATTATGTAAAAAGCAAATTCAGAATTACCGCAAACCAGCAACCGGGTGATGTATTCATTTACAACCTGGATGATGAAACCACCATGAAATATTTAACTAACTATCCCATAAACTCAACCAAAGCGCCCATTACCATGAGTAAAGAACTGCCACAAGGAGCCTACCTGACAAATGCTAAAATGCATCTTAAATGGAAGGGCGAAGAAATGCAGATGAGTGTAGAAGATTTCGCTATTAAAGGAAAACACAACCAATACAACAGCATGGCAGCAAGCATGGCTGCAACAGCCGTAGATATCAGGAAAGAAAAGATAAGGGAAGCCTTGCAAACATTTGAAAGCCTGGAACACCGTATGGAACATGTTGCAAATATTAAAGGCGTGGAATTTATCAACGACAGCAAGGCAACCAATGTAAACAGCACCTGGTTTGCATTGGAAAGTATGACAAAGCCTGTAATACTGATATTGGGTGGCGTGGATAAAGGGAACGACTACAATTTACTGAAAGAACTGGTTAGGGAAAAAGTAAAAGCCATCGTTTGTATGGGTACCGATAACCGGAAGATACATGAAGCATTTGGTGATATTGTTCCCCTGATCGTAAATACCGAAAATGCCAGCGAAGCGGTACAGGCTGCATTTCATTTTTCAAATAAAGGCGAAGTGGTTTTGCTAAGCCCGGCATGTGCAAGCTTCGACCTGTTTAAAAATTACGAAGACAGGGGCAGGCAGTTTAAACAAGCAGTAAAGAACTTATAATAAATGAAGTGGCTGTTTAATAGCAGCCAGGGTAATAAAAATGGCAGATGTAAAATCCATATTAAAACAATTATTTGGCTATTCCGATAGTGCAGAAGCTGTACTCAGTTCTCCATTGAAGGGAATGGGAGATAACCTTGTGAGCAGAACAAGAGGCGATAAATTCATCTGGGCCATCGTGATAATTTTAACCCTGGCCAGTTTATTGCTTGTTTACAGCAGTACAGGTTCATTGGCTTACAGGATGAGTAAAAGCACCGAAAGTTATTTATTTAAACAATTTGCATTCATCATTCTTGGCCTGATTATTATATATTTTGCGCATAGAATAAATTATGCAGTTTACTCAAGGGTTGCCCTGGTATTATTCCTCATCTCAATACCGCTGCTGATTTATACTTTATTGTTTGGTGTGCAATTGAATGCCGGTAGCAGGTGGATCAAGTTGCCGGTGATCAATATGACGTTCCAGACATCTGACCTTGCCAAGCTTGCTCTTTTCATGTACATGAGCAGGCAACTTAGCCGTAAACAAAATATTATTAAAGATTTCAAGAAAGGTTTTCTGCCGATAATCGTTCCGGTTGCCATCATTTGCCTGCTGATTGCTCCTGCCAACCTGTCTACATCTATTTTGATCTTTGGCACCAGCCTGATGCTGATGTTCATTGGCAGGGTAAGTACAAAACATATTTTATATACACTTGGTATTGCTATGATACCAATCGTATTGCTGATCACTATTGCCGTATCAACGTATGATACCAAAACACAGGAGACTAAAAAATTACCTGCTATAATTTCAGGGGGACGCATTCCAACATGGATCAGCAGGATTCAAACTTTTATTTACAGTAAGAAAGAGGATGATAATGAAAAATTATACCAGATAAACCAGGCTAAAATTGCGATTGCAAATGGCGGTTGGCTCGGGCTCGGGCCGGGTAACAGTGAACAGCGGAATTTCCTTCCCCATAGTTACAGTGATTTCATTTATGCCATTATTATAGAAGAATATGGTTTATTGGGAGCTACTGTGATACTGTTCATTTATTTGCTATTTCTCTACCGATGTATCAGGTTATATAGAAAATGCCCTTACGCGTTCGGGGCTTTCCTGGCTTTGGCACTCAGTTTTACACTTGTAATACAGGCTATTGCCAATATGGGAGTGAATGTAAACCTGTTTCCAAATACCGGGGTTACGTTACCGTTAGTGAGTATGGGAGGCAGCAGCTTCCTGTTTACCTGCATGGCCATCGGTATTATTTTAAGTGTAGCCAGGAACGTAGAACAACAGGAAGGTAAGTTGCAGCCCGTGGTTGTAAAAACTGCTGAAGAAAATAAAAATACTGAAGAGGAAGCTGAATAAATGGATGAAACAACAATTAAAGAAGCAAATGTTCCGCATGCAGTTGGCGGAAATAAGGTAAGGATCATCATTGCAGGTGGCGGAACAGGCGGTCATATTTTTCCCGCAATTGCCATTGCAAACGCGATCAGGAAATTATTACCCGAAGCAGATTTTCTTTTTGTTGGCGCTAGGGGAAAAATGGAAATGGAAAAAGTGCCACAGGCCGGGTTTAACATAGTTGGTTTGACCATTGCCGGGTTTAACAGAAGTTCTTTGATAAAAAATATCGGGTTGCCATATAAACTGCTTAAAAGCTTTTTACAGGTAAGACAGGTATTTAAAGCATTTAATCCTGATGCCGTGATTGGCGTGGGTGGTTATTCCAGTTTTCCGGTATTGCGTTTTGCTCAAAGCCGGGGAATCATGACGTTCATTCATGAGAGTAATTCGTTTGCAGGTAAAGCGAATATTTTCCTGGCAAAAAGGGCTACAAAAATATTTGTTGCTACTGATGGGATGGAGAAATTCTTTCCGGCTTCAAAAATCATGGTAACAGGAAACCCGGTTCGTCAGTCAATTGCATCACATTCCATTTCAAAAGAAGTTGCACTGGCGCATTTTGGATTAAGTGCAGGAAAAAAAACGGTACTGAGTATTGGCGGCAGCCTGGGGGCAAAGAGCATCAATGAGGCAATAAGTAAACACATTGATCTTTTTGAAACCAATAACCTGCAGTTGATCTGGCAAACGGGTAAACCATTTTATGATGAAGCCATCAAACACTGTAAAGGCAAACAGCATATTTATGTGAACGATTTTATCATGCAGATGGAATATGCTTACACAGCAGCAGATATGGTGATCAGCAGGAGCGGTGCGATGGCAATTGCTGAATTGTGCCTGGTTAAAAAGCCTGTGATTTTTGTACCATTTCCGTTTGCAGCAGAGGATCATCAAACGGCCAATGCACAAAATTTAGTTAATAAAGATGCAGCCATGATGATTAGCAACAACAAGGCGTTAGATAAGTTGGTACCTGCCGTAATTTCATTATCAGAAAATGATGCATTACGGGCAAGCCTGGAAAATAATATCGGCAGGCTGGGAAAAGCAAATGCTGATATGATCATTGCGGAAGAGATTTTAACAATAACCGGAAAATTAAAGTGAAAGCATTAAAAGATATATCATCAGTTTATTTCCTGGGCATCGGAGGTATCGGCATGAGTGCCCTCGCCAGGTATTTTAACAACAACGGGGTTAAAGTGAGTGGTTATGATAAAACGCCAACAGTTTTAACAGATCAGCTGCAGGCAGAAGGTATAACTATTCATTTTGAAGATAATATTGAGCTCATTGACAAAAACGCCGGTTTAATTGTGTACACACCGGCAATACCGGCTGATCATACAGGGTATAATTATTTAAAAGACAATAATTATACTTTGTTGAAAAGAAGTGATGTACTCGGGATGATAACAAAAGATACATTTAATATTTCTGTTGCCGGTACACACGGAAAAACAACAACCAGCGCCATGATCGCACATATATTACGCGACAGTGGTTTTGGATGCAATGCATTTTTGGGCGGCATTGCAACCAATTATGGCACCAATTTCTGGAGCAGCGATAAAAATATTTCTGTGGCAGAAGCCGATGAGTACGACAGGAGTTTTTTGAAATTATTCCCGGATATCGCAGTGATTACTGCAATGGATGCTGACCACCTGGATATTTATGGAACAGCAGAAAAACTGGAAGATGCATTCATAGAATTTTCGGGCCAGGTGAAACCAAACGGGTTGCTGATAAGTAAACATGGTTTGCAACGCAGTAATGAGTTTAAAGTACCGGATCATATAACATACAGTTTACATGATATGAATGCCGGTGCGTATGCAACTGATATAAAAATAAAATCAGGTAGTTACTTGTTTGATATTGTTATAAAAGGAGACCGGTTGCAGAACATTGAATTAAATATGGGAGGAATGCACAATATTGAAAATTCAATTGCTGCCATTGTTGCTTCACGGAAAGTTGGCGTAACAGATGAAAAGATCAGGAATGCCATAGCATCTTTCAGGGGTGTGAAAAGAAGGTTTGAATATGTAATTAAAAATGAAGAACAGGTAATGATTGATGATTATGCTCATCACCCGGAAGAATTAAGGGCACTGATAACAGGTGCCAGGGAACTTTTTCCGGGTAAGAAATGTACAGTTGTGTTTCAGCCACATTTGTACAGCCGCACCAAAGATTTTGCTGACGGATTTGCAGAAGTGCTGGCTATTGCAGATGAAGTGATCTTATTGCCAATTTATCCTGCACGTGAAAAACCGATGGAAG
>JAGPDJ010000263.1 GCA_018057635.1 Ferruginibacter sp.
AACACCCGATGCGGTTTCAATGGGATGGGATGCAGCCTGTAACCGTGTTTGTTCTTATGGCCTGTTCAGGTCGAAACTTACCAACAGGCAATTTTGGGTTTTCAATACGCATTTTGACCACATGGGTGTAACAGCAAGAATAGAATCAGCCAAACTGATTGCAGCAAAAATTGAATCTTTAACCGGGAAACTGAATTACCCGGTATTATTAACGGGCGATTTCAATTCAAAACCGGAAGATGAGCCGGTGCAGTACCTGGAAGCTCGTTTCCTGAACAGCAGGGCGGTAAGTGAACAACCGGCTTATGGCCCAGCCGACACCTGGAATGGCTTTGAATTTGACAAAATTCCAAAGGGTTGTATCGATCATATTTTTATTAATAAGGGAAACAAAATTAAAGTAAAGCGTTTTGCAACCATAACTGATTCGTATGACCGAAAATATCCATCAGACCATTTCCCGATCATGGCCACACTTATTTTAAATTGAATATTATGAACCGAAAGATCATATTGTACGCATTGTTTTTACTGGTTATTGGATCAGAAGTGAAGGCACAATCAAAAACATTTTGTAACCCGATAAATATCGATTACGGATATACGCCCATTCCCAACTTCAGTCAATGGGGTAAGCACCGGGCCACAGCCGACCCGGTGATCGTAAATTACAAAGGAGATTTTTATTTATTCTCTACCAATCAATGGGGTTATTGGTGGAGCAGTGATATGAATAACTGGAATTTTGTGTCTAAGAAATTCCTGCGGCCCTGGAACGGAGGTGTATATGACGAACTTTGTGCACCGGCAGTTGGTATCATCGGAGACACCATGATCGTATTTGGATCTACTTATACCAGTAAGTTTACTATCTGGATGAGTACCAATCCCAAAGCCAATGACTGGAAACCATTGGTAGATTCATTTGATATAGGTGGCTGGGATCCTGCTTTTTTCACAGATGATGACGGAAGATTATATATGTACAATGGAAGCAGCAACCGGTACCCGTTATACGGGATTGAACTTAACCGTAAAACTTTTCAACCCATAGGAACACGCAAGGAAATGTATTTACTGGAACAGGAACGGTACGGATGGCAAAGGTTTGGCGAGAATATGGACAATACTTTTTTAGATCCTTTCATTGAAGGTGCTCACATGACAAAACACAACGGTAAGTACTACCTGCAGTACGGGGCCCCGGGCACCGAGTTCAGCGGTTATGCTGACGGGGTTGTTGTGGGAGATTCTCCGTTGGGTCCGTTCACTGCACAATCAGATCCGTTGAGTTTTAAACCGGGAGGTTTTTCACGCGGAGCCGGACATGGGTCAACGTTTGCAGATAACCAGCACAACTGGTGGCATATCTCAACCAGCATAGTATGTGTAAAAAATACATTTGAAAGAAGACTGGGTATCTGGCCTGCAGGTTTCGACAACGATAATGTGATGTACTGCAATACAGCTTTCGGTGATTACCCGCAATTTCTGCCTTCAGAGAAAAGAACTGCAAATGCGGGCCCCGGCTGGATGCTGCTGAATTATAAAAAACCGGTTACCGTATCGTCTACGCTGGGTAGTTACTATGCCAACAATGCCGTTGATGAGAATATTAAAACATATTGGAGTGCAGAAACTGCAAATAAAGGAGAATGGATACAAACAGACCTTGGAAATGTTTCTACTGTAAATGCCATCCAGGTTAATTACGCAGACCAGGATGCTGCATTTCTTGGAAAATCAATAGGAGTATCTCACCAATATAAATTATTGTATTCCACCGATGGAAAAAAATGGAATGTACTGGCAGATAAAAGCAACAATAAAACAGATGTGCCGCATGATTATATTGAACTGAAAAACCCGGTACAGGTAAGATATATCAGGATGGAGAATATTCAAATGCCAACGGGTAAATTTGCCATCAGCGGACTGAGGGTATTTGGGAATGGCAATGGTAAAAAACCGGATGCAGTGGAAGCGTTCATTGTATTAAGAACAGAAAAGGATAAACGCAGTGCATATATAAAATGGAAACCTGTTGACAATGCTTTTGCCTACAATATATACTATGGCACTGCAGCGGACAAGTTGTATTCCTGTATCATGGTGCACGACCTGAATGAGTATTGGTTCAAAGCTATGGATAAAGACAAACCTTATTATTTTTCCATTGAAGCGATCAATGAAAACGGCGTTTCTGAAAGAACAAAAGTTATTAAATCTGATTAAATAAAAAACCTGTTGTGGAAAAGTGTGTACCTGTCCGGGATCTGTTCATCAAAACATGGAGCATTGTATAAGATTATTATTTTTATAAGCCTGTTTCTGGTTTTTGGCCCTGATTCAATCAGGGCCCAGAACAAGCCGTATTTTAATGAAATAGCGGCATTTAAGGAGCAGGACAAAAGAAAAGCTCCGGCAAAAAATTCGATCTTGTTTACGGGCAGTTCCTCTTTCCGGATGTGGAACAACATACAGGAAGATTTTCCGGGATACACGATACTTAACCGGGGGTTTGGAGGAAGTACATTACAGGATGTTATTTATTATGCAAAAGATATCATATTACCATACCAGCCTAAGCAACTGGTTATTTATTGCGGGGAGAACGACCTGGCATCTTCCGATACGGTTACGGCCCAAATGGTTATCAACAGGTTCAGGTATCTGTTTACGTTAGTGAGAAAGATGTATCCCGGAATATCGGTCGTTTTTGTTTCTATTAAACCAAGCCCCAGCCGCGAAAGATTGTTATCCAGAGTGAAAGAAGCAAATGCAGGTATCAGAAAATTCCTGGCAAAACAACCCAACACCTCCTTTGCTGATGTGTTTCATAAAATGATCGGAAAAGACGGGCAGATCAATACCGGGCTTTTCCTGGAAGATAATTTACACATGAATAAAAGCGGGTACGCCATCTGGCAAAGTACCATTAAACCATTTTTACTGAAAGATTAAACAAACAACCATGAAGAGAATCGTTTTATTGATTTCGCTTTTTACAGCCACACAAGTTCTTGCACAGAACAAGCCGGTTGCTGCTGATGCCAAGATGAACCTGTTCATCAGCAACCTGATGAAAAAAATGACACTGGATGAAAAGATCGGGCAGTTGAACCTGCCGGGTTCGGGTGATATTGTAACCGGCCAGGCCAGTAATTCAGACATTGCAAAGAAGATAAAAGATGGCAGTGTGGGTGGTTTATTTAATATTAAATCTGTAGACAAAATCCGTGATGTGCAAAAAGTGGCAGTTGAGCAAAGCCGTTTAAAAATTCCAATGATCTTTGGAATGGATGTAATACATGGTTACCAGACAACATTTCCAATACCTCTGGCTTTGTCATGTACCTGGGATATGAACCTTGTAGAGCAATCGGCCAGGATCGCTGCAACCGAAGCCAGTGCTGATGGTATTAACTGGACTTTTTCTCCTATGGTAGACATTGCCCGTGATGCCCGTTGGGGACGTATTGCTGAAGGCAGCGGCGAAGACCCTTTCCTGGGTTCTGCTATCGCCAAAGCAATGGTAAAAGGATACCAGGGAAACGACCTGTCTAAAGATAATACCATCATGGCCTGTGTTAAACACTATGCATTGTATGGTGCTGCTGAAGCAGGAAGAGATTATAATACAACAGATATGGGCAGGGTGCGGATGTTCAACGATTACCTGCCTCCTTACAAAGCAGCTGTAGATGCCGGCGCTGGAAGTGTGATGGCATCATTCAATGAAGTAGATGCAATACCTGCAACAGGGAATAAATACCTGATGACCGACGTTTTGCGTAAACAATGGGGTTTTAAAGGTTTTGTGGTGACTGATTATACTGGCATAAACGAAATGATGGATCATGGTATGGGTAACCTGCAAACTGTTTCAGCATTGGCACTAAAAGCAGGTATTCATATGGATATGGTTGGCGAAGGGTTTTTAACCACATTGAAAAAATCAATGCAGGAAGGAAAAGTTACCCAGGCAGAAATTGACAATGCCTGCCGCCTGGTACTGGAAGCAAAATACAAACTTGGTTTGTTTGATGATCCTTTCAGGTATTGTGATGCGGAAAGAGCAAAAACAGAAATTTATACCGTTGAAAATATTGAAGTAGCACGCAAGATAGCTTCGGAAAGTTTTGTACTGTTTAAGAATGAAGATGATATCCTGCCTTTGAAAAAAAGCGGCACCATTGCACTCATTGGCCCACTGGCAGATACCAAAGAAAATATGCCGGGAACCTGGAGTGTGGCAACAGACCTTAATACTGCCATTTCAGTTAAAGCAGGTTTGCAAAATGCTTTGGGAAACAAGGCCAAACTGTTGTATGCAAAAGGATCAAACCT
>JAGPDJ010000264.1 GCA_018057635.1 Ferruginibacter sp.
GCGGGCCAAAAGAACCAAGTAACCCTCCAATCACCGGGCCTATGATAAAACCAAGTCCAAAGGCAGCACCGATCATTCCGAAATTCTTTGCCCGGTTTTCTGCATTACTGATATCAGCAATATAGGCGGTTGCTGTAGTGAAACTGGCACCGGTAATTCCCGCAACAGCTCTTCCAACAAATAACCAGCCTATAGAAGGTGCAAATGACAGAAAAAGATAATCAAGCGCAAAACCAAGTAATGAAAATAATAAAACGGGCCTGCGCCCAAACTGGTCACTCAGTCCGCCCAATACAGGAGCAAATAAAAACTGCATGATCGCATAGGTGAATGTGAGCATGCCGCCATACCTGGAAGCATCACTGATATTTCCATCTATCAGCTGAAGAATCAGTTTTGGTAAAACAGGAAGGATCAATCCCAGGCCTGTTACATCTAACATCAGGGTTATAAATATAAACCCGATCGCAGCCTGCCTGTTTTTTGCCATACTCTTTTTATTAGATGCAAAATTGCTGGAATTTTAATTTAACACACATAATTATTTTGACAACCCTTAATCATATGCGAATCTGCATCTGCTTTCTTATAACCTACAATGTTGTTGTCATAATAGTTTAGAGTAAGGGTAGCCTAAATTGATCATACTATTAGAACAAATGTAAAAATCGGACAGCGCTCATTCGTAAAATAACCGCTTAATTACCCAATGCTGACACTGATAACATTTTTGTACGAAACTATTCGTTAAACACTGATTTTTGAAAAAATAAATAATCATGTTACGATTTTGCTTACTGATCCTTTTATTAATTACAGCAAATTTTCTGACTGCACAAAACCAGGTTACTGGAACCATATCATTCAGGGTTTTAAATGACAGGAAAATTCCGTTGGAAAATGCCAGCGCCTCACTAATCTTTTCCAAAGACAGCTCGCTTTACAAAACCAGTATGTCTGATAATAACGGTTTGGTTGAATTCAGTTATGTAAAGCCCGGTAATTACCTGGTTAAAATAACTGCTGCCAATTTTAAAGATAAGTATTCATTAGTGGTCGGTGTTACTGAATCAAATACCAATATTTCATTGCCTGATATGATAATGGAAGTGAATAAAGCAACTCAACTTAAAGAAGTTACATTAACAGCAAAAAAACCTTTCATTCAAAAACTGAGCGACCGGCTGGTGGTGAATGTAGAGAACAGTATTATAAGTGCGGGCAGCTCTGCCATGGATGTGCTGGAACGTTCACCCGGTGTAAACATAGATCAGAACGATGCCATCAGCCTTCGCGGGCGCCAGGGTGTTATCATTATGATAGATGGAAAACCCTCACCCATGACCGGTGCAGACCTTGCCAATTATTTGCGTGGTTTGCCTTCTGCAGCAATTGACAGAATTGATATCATCACAAACCCTTCTGCAAAATATGACGCGGCAGGAAATTCAGGTATCATTGATATTCATTTAAAGAAAGACAAGCGCATGGGTATCAACGGTACATTTAATGCAGGATATGGGCAAGGCGTTTATCCAAAAACAAATGCAGGAACAACATTCAACTACCGCAATAAAAAAGTAAACATTTTTGGTAATTATAATTATGCTTACCGGATCGGGCTGAATCATTTATTACTGGACAGGCGATTTTATGAGAATGGTATTTACAACGGCGGAGACCTGAAAGACAATTATTCAAAATCGCCGGTCAGTTCCAATACCGCCAGGTTTGGCATAGATTTTTCCCCATCTAAAAAAACGATCATAGGTTTTGTAGTAAACGGAAACTTCAATCATTTCACCAGGAAGAATGATAATAATTCAATTATAATTGACCCGCAGCGAAATCAACAAAGTACATTTAAATCATACGCAACCAATGATGATCACTCCAATAACATGGTTGCCAATATAAACTTCAAACATACATTCGACAGCAGCGGAAAGGAAATTTCTGCCGACATTGATTATGGTGAATACAATTCAAGATCTTTAACACTGAATGCAACCAGGTATTATAAACTGGACGGTACTTCACTTCAACCAAATTATACCCTGAACGGTGACCAGCATGGCAAACTGATTTTACGTACTGCCAAAGCAGATTATACCAACCCTATAAAAAACGGAACAAAATGGGAAGCCGGTTTTAAAACCAGTTTTGTTTCATCAGATAATGATGCAAAATTCATTGACATGAGTAACGGCACTCCGCAAAACGACATAAAAAAAACAAATCATTTTATTTATAAGGAATATAATAATGCAGTTTACCTGAATGTAAGCAAGGAATTCAAAAAATTTGGTGTTCAAATTGGTTTAAGGGGAGAGCAAACGAATTTAAGAACAGACCAGCGCATTGGTAATATAAAATTTGATTCAGCTTACTTTCAATTATTCCCCAGTGCATTTATTACCTACAAAATAAAAGACAACCAAACGATTGGATTATCAGTAAGCAGGCGGATAGACAGGCCCGGATATTCACAACTGAATCCATTCTTGTTCCTGATAGATGTTACCACTTACGCCACCGGGCAACCGGGTTTATTGCCACAACTTACCTGGTCGTATGAATTGAGTTATACATTAAAGAACCTAAACTTCAGTATTAATTATAGCCGCACAAAAAACGACCAGAATGTTACACTTGCAAGATTTAAAGAAGTGTTCCCAACTATTGCGCTTCCATCTGATACAAATGTAACTGTACAGATACCACTTAATCTTCACTCTTCAGACTATGCTGGATTCACCCTTTCAGCTCCCGTAAGGATTAGCAAATGGTGGAACATGATCACCAATGCCAATATTTATTACCAACAGTTTAATGGCAATTTCAGCGGAACCAATCTGAATAACGGCAGGCCTGCTGCAGACATCCGGACGAATAATACATTTACATTTAAAAAGGGCTGGACAGCAGAATTAAATGCCAGTATTAATACTGGCGGCAGAAGTGGTTTCATGGTACTTGATCCGCAATGGGGAATCGGTGCAGGCGTACAAAAAACAGTTCTTAAAAATAAAGGAAGCATCAGGTTCAATATCACAGATATTTTCTGGACCAATTTGCCAAAAGCAGTTGTAACATTTAATAACTATGTAGAAAAATGGCATGCTTACCGCGAAACAAGGGTTGCCAATATCAGTTTCACTTACCGTTTTGGAAACAACAAAGTACAGGCATCACGCAGAAGAACAACCGGATCGGAAGAAGAAAGGCAACGTGCACAATAATAATTATAAACCAGCCAGGTATAAAATATAACATGAACAAATTACTGATCCCTTTCATTCTGATATCTCTAAACATTGCTGCGCAAGCCCCCGCCAGGAAAGCCGGTATGGGATTAATGGGAAAGGCGGTGAGTAACGGAATAGCTGTTGACAGTATCATTCCCGGCGGAACATTTGCTGCATTAAAGCTACAGAAAGGAGACATTCTCACTGAACTAAACGGCCATAAAGTACTGTCAATGGAAGCATATGGAAAAATTGCGGGCAATATCAGATCAGCCGATAAAATTTCCGCAGCCTTTATCCGTGATCAGAAAAATATGCATGCTTCTGGCGTTGCGGTGATGAAGCCATACGAAAAATCTGATATAGCAGATATACAATACGACTGGGTTAAATTCCGGAATGGTTTTTTAAGAGCTGTTACCCGCAAGCCTGTAAATCAAACCGGCATGCCTTGTATCCTGCTCATACCGGGTTATGGCTGCGGGAGTATTGAAAATTATGCATCAGGATATAATGGAAAACTGATCAATGAATGGCTGAAAGCCGGGTATGCAGTAGTTACCATTGAAAAATCAGGTATGGGTGACAGTTATGATTGTTTGCCATGCAGTGAAGCCGACCTGGTAACAGATATAGAAAGTTTTGATGCCGGTTATGAATATATGGAAAAACTTCCTTTTGTTGATAAAACGAAATTGTTCATCTGGGGACATTCCATGGGTGGTGTAATTGCACCCGAAATAGCCAAACGTCGTCAACCAAAGGGCGTGATGGTTTTTGGAACAACCTTCAGGCCATGGATTGAATTTCTTCCGGAAATGCACCGGGTTCAAAAACCTTTACTGGAAAACCAGACATATATACAAACAGAAACTTTTATCCGAAAAATACAGCAGATCTATTATGAATTCTTTGTGCTGAAAAAAACAAGGGAGCAATTATTGAATATACCGGAATACCGGGAACTGGTTATAAATGAGCTTGGTTATAAACCAGGAAGTAATGATATGTGGGGCAGGCATTGGTCATTCTGGCAACAGATAGATTCGCTGAATCTTGCACAAAGCTGGTCATCTTTAAACTGCCCGGTAC
>JAGPDJ010000265.1 GCA_018057635.1 Ferruginibacter sp.
TGAATGTGGGCTTTTATGGCGGATTGGTACCTGGCAATACCGGAGATCTGGCTTCCCTTGCTGAAGCCGGAGTTTTGGGAATCAAATGCTTCCTCGTTCACTCAGGGATAGATGAATTTCCAAATGTGGGAGAAAAGGAAATGAATGAAGCGATGCCCATAATTGCGAAATGTAATTTGCCTTTACTGGCGCATTGTGAAATATATGACAATGAATCAGACAATGATTTTGATAAACATGAAACCAGTTATAAACATTACCTGGAAAGCCGCCCAAAAGAATGGGAGAACGATGCTGTAGATATGATGATAAGCCTATGCCGGAAACACAACTGTTCCACCCATATTGTGCATGTATCTTCCGCAGAAGCGTTGGAAAATATCACATCAGCAAAAAAAGAAGGATTGCCTTTAACCGCAGAAACCTGTGCCCATTACATTTATTTTAATGCAGCCGATATACCCAATGGTAACTGCCTGTACAAATGTGCTCCCCCGATACGGGAAAAGGAAAACAATGAACAGCTGATAAACGCACTTGGCAATGGAACGCTTGACTTTATAACCACAGATCATTCACCAGCTCCGCCGGAAGTTAAGGAATTGCAAAGCGGTAACCTGAAAAAAGCCTGGGGTGGTATTGCCAGCCTGCAGTTTTTATTACCGGCAAGCTGGACAGCATTAAAAGAAAGCATGCCATTGGAAAAATTCATTCCTTTGCTTACGAGCCAACCCGCAGCCTTTTTAAAAATTGATAACAGGAAAGGAGAAATAAAAATTGGCTATGATGCCGACCTTGTTATCTGGAATCCGGAAGAAAATGAAATGATAACTGATACTTGTATTTTATTCAGGCATAAAATAAGTCCCTATATTGGTAAAACGTTATTTGGAGTTGTACAAAAAACCATTGTAAATGGTAAGACTGTTTATAGTGATAAAATTGTAAACAGTGAATTAAAAAGTGGGAAGATAATTTTGAAAAATAAAAATTAAGGAAATGGCTTTTGAAAAAGTAAAAGAGATCATTAAGGAATCTCCGGCGTTTACACAGTTAACTGACCTCGCTGCTGATAGGCTTGGAGGGAAAGTTTTATATGCCACGGATGATTTTTTTGCTGAAAAGGAAAACCTGGTAAAACCGGGAAGAGGTATTTTTATAACAGATAAATATACCGACCGTGGAAAATGGATGGACGGTTGGGAAAGCCGCCGTAAACGTACACCGGGCCACGACTGGGCTGTAATTCAACTGGCTACACCGGGAAAGATTACCGGGTTTGATATTGATACAAATTTTTTCCTGGGCAATCATCCGCCACATGCATCTGTTGAAGCTGTTTATTTAATAGATGGTGCTCCGGTAAAAGATTGGGATACCGATGTTGAATGGGATGAAGTGCTTGCTAAATCACATTTGGATGCAGGCAGCCAGAATTTTTATGAATGTAACAGCGATGAAATATTTACACATATCCGTTTACACATTTATCCCGATGGCGGTGTTGCCAGGTTGAGGGTTTATGGTGAAGTATTTAAGAACTGGGAACTTGTTGGTGAAAAAGAATCGATCGACCTTGCTGCAGCTATCAATGGAGGAAAAGCTATTGCTTGCAATGATATGTTCTTCAGTGCCATGGGAAACCTTATAATGCCGGGCCGCGGTGTAAACATGGGAGACGGATGGGAAACAAAACGAAACCGCACAGCAGGAAACCGCGATTGGGTGATCCTGAAGTTGACAACTCCCGGAACCATTGATAAGATAATTGTAGATACCTGTCATTTTAAAGGGAATTACCCAGATACCTGTTCTATTGAAGCTTGTATGAGTTATGATGACGGATCTGTAATAAAAAATGAGGTAGATTGGCAGTTGCTTTTACCTGTTCAGAAATTAAGCGCTGATAAAGAGCATGAATTCAATAAAGAGTTAACCAACAGAGCTGCATATTCACATGTAAGGTTAAATATTTTTCCTGATGGCGGCATCAGCAGGTTGAGGTTATTTGGTAAAATAAAGAAATAACATTTATGCTTCCTGTTATAATTTTAATTGTTTTGTCGGCTATTTTACTCATGTTGGTCATCATGACCTACTACCTGCGATCTATGCATGCCGGTTACGATGAAGCCGATGAATCAGGCGATGCTTCAGCATTGAAAAAGAAAGATGACATTGCGGCTTCCCAGAATTTTGTATATACGGCCATTATACTTGTATCAGTTTCTATGCTTGTTGCTGTTTACATTATTCTGATGGGCTCTGTTTGGGAAGGCCACCTGATGGAATGGATGAATATTATTATCAGGTTGATGCATATTACTTTCGGCATAGCATGGATAGGTGCTTCATTTTATTTTGTATTTCTAGAAAATGCTTTAAACCGTACCAAAGATGTACGCGATGAACTGGCCGGTAATCTCTGGGCTGTTCATGGCGGCGGTTTTTACTACCTTGAAAAATATAAGGTTGCTCCGCAAAAGATTCCGAAGCATTTACATTGGTTCAAATACGAAGCCTATTTTACCTGGTTGTCGGGCTTCTGTTTATTATTTGTAGTATATTATTTTAATGCATCAGCTATGCTGATAGATAAAAATATACTTGATATTTCACCATTACAGGGTATTGGAATCGGGGTTGGTTCATTCATTACAGCATGGGTTATTTATGATGTGTTATGTAAATCGCCATTGATAAAAAAAGGTTATTGGTTCACCATCATCGGGTTTCTGATCATAACCGGCTTTGCCTATTTTTATTCGCATGTATTTAACAGCCGTGCAGCCTATATGCATTTTGGAGCTATGCTCGGCGGTATCATGGTGGCCAATGTTTTCTTTGTGATCATTCCTTCTCAAAAAGCCATGGTAAAAGCTGCCAGGGAAAATAAACCGCTGGATCCGCAATTGGGAAAGAATGCCGGATTGCGTTCACTTCACAACAATTATTTTACACTTCCTGTATTATTTGTGATGATCAGCAACCATTTTCCAAGTACATTCGGCAATGAATATTCATGGCTGGTTTTAGCAGTAATAACATTGGGTGTTGCAGGTGTTAAGCATTACCTGAATTTAAAAGAAAAAGGGCAGCTATCGGTATGGGTTATGCCGGCTTCGGTCATCATTTTACTTGGCGCTGCATTTATGACCGCACCCGAGAAACCAGGTTCCTGTAAATCGGAAGTCAGCTTTGCTGAAGTGAATTCGATTATTCAAAACCGTTGTGTAAGCTGTCATTCTGCAAAGCCAACAGATATTACTTATACAGCAGCACCTAATGGTGTTATGTATGATACTCCGCAGGATATTGTGAAAATGAAAGATAAGATCATGCAAAGGGTTGTAATAACCAAAACAATGCCTCAGAATAATAAAACGAATATTACGCAAAAAGAACGTGACCTGATCAGGTGCTGGATTGACCAGGGTGCGTTGGTTAAGTAATTGATAAATTAACAATTGATAATAAGCTTTAACGGGATAGTTTTTATAATATTAATTAAACCATTTAGTGGAAAGTTTCTGGCCTTTTTCTTTGGAGAGCGCTTGATTTTATTTAAAAAATTTTAATAATATACAATGACTTTTAGCGACCTTAATAATTTAAATGTTGAAGATACAGAAAAGCAACTGGCTGCCTGTTGCGGTTCAAAAAAATGGTTATCCTGTTTGATGAAAGGATTTCCGTTTGCCAATGAAAATGATCTGGTTAGTAAAGCAGAGAATTGCTGGTACTACGAATGTAACGAAACCGACTGGCTGGAAGCATTCACCCATCATCCTAAGATCGGGGATGTAAAAAGTTTAACTGAAAAATTTGCCGGTAAAGAACAGGAATCAGTTGCTGCCGCTTCCGCTGAATTAATAGAAGCATTGGCAAAAGCAAATTCCGATTATGAAAATAAATTCGGTTTCATTTTCATTGTTTGTGCTACGGGGAAATCTGCCGGGGAAATGTTACGACTACTACAGGACAGGATCAAAAATAACAGGGCAGAAGAACTGAATATAGCTATGGGTGAGCAACACAAGATAACTGTGATCCGATTTAAAAAAATGATTGATGCTGCAGCATGGGGCAAACTGAAAGCCAGTCAGCTTACAACACATGTGCTGGATACATCTTTGGGTAAACCCGGTAAAAATATTACGATACGCCTGAAGGGCTTTATTGATGGGCATTGGCAAACCATAGCACAAGGAATAACCAATAACGATGGAAGAATAGCCGACTTGCTGCCACCGGGAAGGATATTAAAACCCGGTAAATATAAAATGGTATTTGAAACAGGTGAATATTATGATTCAACAAATGTTAAGGGGTTTTAT
>JAGPDJ010000266.1 GCA_018057635.1 Ferruginibacter sp.
TTTTGCGGATACCAAGCCTTTGTAAATAAAGTAACAGGAAAGTATCCAAAACGGTAATTGAAACACCCCATATTAACGGCAGTCCGGTAAGTAGTTGCACACCGATGGCCATACCCAGCACTTCAGCAAGGTCAGTTGCAGCAATGGCAATTTCTGCCAGCACCCACAATATGAAATTGATCCCTTTCGGGTACGTCTCCCTGTTAGCCTGTGCCAGGTCGCGACCTCTTACAATACCCAGCCTGGCACTCAGGCTTTGCAGCAACAATGCCATCAGGTTACTCATAAGCAATACCCAAATAAGCGTGTACCCGTACTTGCTGCCTCCTGCCAGGTCGGTTGCCCAGTTTCCCGGGTCCATATAACCAACACTTACCAGGTAGGCAGGCCCCAGAAAAGAGAAAATCTTTTTCCAGCCTTTGGCTTTGCCGGTTGTATCAACACTGCCATGTACTTCACTGAGGGAAATATCCTTGTCGGTTAAATGTTTCATATAATACAATATACATTTTGCGCAACCTGCTTGCTGATGATAGTTGCAGGGTGCCGGTCAATTTTTATTTCTACCGAACCATCAAATTCAAATCGTCTCATGATCTTTAATTTTGTACCTATACCAATCTGGAAGTGGTTCAGCATTTCCAGCATTTCTTCACTTTGGTTCTTTACGGAACTTACCGATGCCGTTTTTTTTAAAGGAATGGCTGACAGGTTTGCCTGTTTAATCTTTTTTATTTTTCCATGCTGGTCAGGTATCGGGTCGCCATGAGGATCAAATGAAGGATTGCCTAAGAAATTATCCAGGCGTGTGATCAGTTCATTGCTGGTTATGTGTTCCAGTTCTTCTGCAACTTTATGAACTTCATCCCATTCAAAACCAAGTTTGTTTACCAGGAAATATTCCCATAAACGGTGTTTTCGGATTACGCTCAGTGCTTTTTTATTCCCGGATTCTGTTAAACTAAAGCCTTTGTAACGCTGGTAATGAACGATCCGCTTAGCCCGGAGTTTTTTTAGCATGTCGGTAACAGAAGCCGGTTTTGTATTCATTTCAGCCGAAAGCAACGAGGTGCTTACTTTATCGGTAGTAAGTTGTAAAAGGTAGATGGCTTTAATATAATTTTCTTCTGTAATTGTATGAGTCATCAAAAATAAAATTTAGACAAATCTAAAATATATTTTTCTATTTACCTAAATGGTGTAATTGATACACATTTATGCTTTTTCAAAACTGTGTATTAATATTTTAGAATACCTGCTGTGATTAGGAAAAACGGTTTTATATTGCAGCACAAATAGAAAAAAAGTAAATATGAGTTTTTCAAATTTTGAAGTTCCTTACCCTCCGGACCAAGCCTACAGCAAACGCGTTGCTTATTTTTCAATGGAATTTGCAGTTCACCAGCCATTAAAAATTTACAGTGGCGGACTCGGGTTCCTCAGTGGTTCTCACCTGAGAAGTGCTTATGAATTGCGTCAGAATCTAATTGGTATCGGTATTTTATGGAAATATGGATATTATGACCAGGCCCGCAACCAGGATCAAACGCTCCAGGTTCAATGGAATGAGAAAATATACAATTTCCTGGAAGATACCGGGATAAAATTCCAGATAGATATTCATGAAAACCCGGTTTGGGTAAAAGCTTATTACCTCAATCCGGAGACCTTTAAAAGCGCACCGCTTTTTCTTTTAAGTACCGACCTCCCGGAAAATGATTATGTATCGCAGACAATTACTCACCGTTTATATGATGCCAATGTAGCAACTAAAGTAGCCCAGTTTATTCTATTGGGTGTGGGCGGTGCAAAATTAATTGATGCTTTAAACTTTAATCCCGAACTCTATCACCTCAATGAAGCTCATGCAGTTAGTGCAGCATTTTATTTGTATAAAAAATACGGCAGCAAGGAAGAAGTCAGAAAACGCCTTGTTTTCACAACACATACTCCGGAAGAAGCAGGCAATGAAAAGCATGATATCTTCCTCTGTGAAAAAATGAGTTATTTCTGTGGCGTACCGCTGGATGAAGTAAGGAGATTAACTGGTATTGACGACAACCAGTTTAACCATTCCCTTGCAGCACTCAGGTTTGCTAAACTTGCCAATGGAGTTAGCCAGTTACATGGCGTAGTAAGCAGGAAAATGTGGAGCAAGTTTGACGGCATTTGCGAAATAAAAGCAATAACAAATGCACAGAACTGGCAATATTGGGCCGATAAACAAATGTATAATTTTATTGATGACCACAATACAGAGGCTTTCATTGACAGGAAAAGGTTCCTCAAGAAAAGAGCCATGGATATTGTGGCAGATCAAACAGGAAAGCTGCTTAACCCTGATGTGATTACCATTGTATGGGCTCGCCGGTTCGCAGGATATAAAAGAGCTGAACTGATAACCAGGAACCAGGAAAGATTTGAAGCATTATTAAGCAGTACCAAATATCCGGTTCAAATTATCTGGGCAGGAAAACCATACCCTGTTGATTACCCGGCCATCAGCGATTTTAATTTCCTGGTAAACCTGAGTAAGAAATATGATAATGTAGCCGTATGCATCGGATACGAACTGGCATTGAGTAAAAGACTGAAACAGGCAGCAGATGTTTGGCTTAACAATCCACGGGTTCCCAGGGAAGCCAGTGGTACCAGTGGTATGACGGCAGCTATGAACGGAGCTGTTAATTTCAGTACCAATGATGGCTGGATATGTGAATTTATCAATCATGGCAACAATGGTTTTGTTGTTCCTATGGTTGATTATGAAAACATGAGTGTATATGAACAGGATGAATATGACCTGGAAAAAATGTACGATATACTGGAAAACCAGATATTACCATTGTATTATGATAATCCTGCTGTTTGGCGGCAGATAGTTAAAAATGGGATGCATGATGTTCGTTGGCAGTTTGACAGCAACCGCATGGCCAAAGAATATTATGAGATCATGTACAAATAAATTCAGAATAAATTAGCATATACAATCCTTTTCGTTGAATGCGAAAAGGATTTTTTATTTTTACTGAAACTACAGCCTTATGGAACCATATATTTACAGATCAGGTGTTAGATGGTCTGACCTGGATCCTAATTTTCATGTACTGCATTCAAAATACTATGATTTTGGAGCATCCTGCAGGATGGCTTTCCTTTTGGAGAACGGGTTAACAACAGCCATGATGCAGGAAAATAATATCGGGCCGATACTGTTAAAAGAGGAATGTACTTTCAGAAAGGAAATAAGATTTGGTGATGAACTCACCATTACTTTAAAATTATCAGGCTTTTCATCTTCAGGCTCCAGGTGGAGTATGGTACATGAGTTATATAAGAACGACAACATACTGTCGGCAATCATTCATATTGATGGTGCATGGCTTGATACCATTAAAAGAAAGATGGCAGAACCTCCTGCTGTTGTGAAACAGATTTTTGACAATGCACCCAAAACGACAGATTTTAAAATCATACACAGGTAGAATTATTTTTCATGGTCAATGCTACAATACAATTATATAAGAATGCTTACGATGGCTTATCCCGCAGGATATGGCTATTGGGTATTGTTATGCTGATTAACCGCAGCGGAACGATGGTACTTGCTTTCATGACCTTGTATTGTAAAAGTATTGGGTTTACTACAAAGCAGGGTGGCTTTGTGGTGGCAATTTATGGTATAGGCTCGGTAGCCGGCGCTTTCCTGGGGGGAAAAATCACAGATAAATTTGGCTTCTATTATACCCAATTCACTGCATTGTTGCTGGGTGGTATTATGTTCATAGTACTCGGACAGATGCGGAGTTACGAGGCTATTTGTATTTGTACATTTTTTTTGAGTATGGTCAATGAATCTTTTCGTCCGGCCAATGCCGCTGCTATTGCACATTACAGTACTCCAAAGAACCGGACACAGGCTTTTTCACTGGTAAGGCTGGCTATAAATATAGGTTGGGGAATAGGGGTTGCAGTAGGAGGGTTGCTTGCTTCCATCAATTATCACCTCCTATTCTGGACAGATGGGTTTACCAATATTGCCGCTGCGCTTTCACTGATTGTAATATTGCCTAAAGTAACTTTGCAGCAGCAGAAACCCACAGCTCATGCAGATGATGTAAAACCTCTTGCAAAAACACCTTACCATGACCGTGAGTTTTTGAAATTCCTCTTGCTTACATTTTTATTCGCTGTTTGTTTTTTCCAGTTGTTCACTACAGTTCCTTTGTATTTCAAAGAAGGACTAAAATTGAATGAATTCTGGATAGGCGTGGTGATGTCTGTAAACGGGTTGCTGATTGCAATAAT
>JAGPDJ010000267.1 GCA_018057635.1 Ferruginibacter sp.
TAAAGAAGTAGTTGATGTAGATAAAATTCAGGCGAAGTATAAAGATGGCATGTTGCAGCTACTAATCCCCAAAAAAGAAGAGGCAAAACAAAAAGCACCCAGGTTGATCCAGATCAGTTAAGGGGGCGCATTATTTAATGTTAAAACAGGCTTTTATAAGCCTGTTTTTTAGTTCGCTGTAGGGCACCTGTAAGTACTCAGGTTGAATGAAAAACCAATCTCAGCAATAATGTACTGGTCTTTTTGTTTACTCCAGCCACGTTGGCGGCCTTCACGGCCTAAGATGAAGTTGGGGTCAATCTCATACGACCTGTCCTGCAGTAGTTTAGCAAGAGATGCTTGTCCGCTTGGGCCATCCGGGAAACTATTTGCATCACCAGCAATACCGGTACCGGCATAAGTTGTACTAACATCATCCAGGTAATCTGTTGTGGTGAAGCGGTAACCTGCTTCTATCGACATATTTATTTTGGGTGAAATATTGTATTTTATACCTACACCGAAAGGAATGCAAACAGCCATGGTTCCGTATTGTTTCCTTCCTTTATAACCAACATTCTGGCCTTCTGTTCCCAGGGGGCGAAGGAAAACTTTTTTTCCATCTATCAATGCATAAGGATCGTAGCTCATTATGCCAACACCCAGGGTTACATAAGGAGTGTATAAATGGTCGGGATCTGATGGAACGAATTTGAAAAAATTGAAGTCACCTTGCAATGTAATTTCCCAGATATTTGAATTAAAACTCAGGTTTCTTGTTTTCTGGTATTCATTTTTGCTATAAGTATCACTGAATCCAACCTGTGCATAATGACCGGCAATTCTCAGTCCTACATAATTTCCAAACTGTTTTCTAAAAAAAAGACCGAGCGCAGGTTTGGCCCTGCTAAGTGAGGCCCTTGTATTTAGGTCGCCAAAATAATGAGCTGCACCCACAGTAATTCCAAACTCTCCTTTTTGTACATACTCAGTTGACTGGGATTTAGCAGACAGGGTAAAAATAAATGCTACAAATGCAATCAGGATTTTACGATTCACGAGTATTAGATAATTTAATTTGATTGGTTATAGTTACGTACAGTATAATATAAATATAGTTTCCCGTTGTGCAAAGTAAAGAAATGTTTTGTATTAACGCTGTTCCGCTGTTTTTAGCATATGCGGTTTGTTAATTTTTCTTGTTGATATTTTCTGCTTTCTGAACCCTGAGCCCGGCACTCATTATCCCCGGCAATGGATTGTCACGCATGATCTGGGTAACTGAGAACTTATATTCACCAATTTTTGAAAAAGGCCTTAGCCGGGTATCTAATTGTTTCCTTACTTCCCAGATATCATTCATACCTGTACCTTCCCAACCACTTGCATCATTTGCCAATGACAAATCAACATTTTGATAAAACATCGTATCGCCCGGGGCCTGTATACCAATATTAAGCCATATATTATTGTATTTGTAGGCATCGGTATGCCGGAGAACAATATATATATTATAAGGAGTTAAAGTGTCGTTAATATTAAATGTTCCGGTAGCAGCAAAATTCTGCTGCCATTTATATCCTGGTATTGTTGTGTTCTTTTCATAAACAGATAAACGGTTGCAGGAAAATAGTACCAGCAATACTGTAAATAAAAAAAGGAGGGAGTTAATTTTGCCTGTTCGGAAAATCATGATTTAAAAATATTGTTTTAGTTACAATACATTCAATACCTGTTCTTTTGCTTTTTCAAGTTCATCTTTCATCTTTACTACGCATTTTTGTATTTCGGCGTCATAAGCTTTGCTTCCCGTAGTATTTATTTCCCTTCCTATTTCCTGTAAAACAAAAGAGAGTTTTTTTCCTTTCCCGTTTTCCGGGCTGTTGAGAATGTCTTTAAAATATTCGCAATGCTGGCGTAACCTGATCTGTTCTTCATGTATGTCAATTTTTTCCATGTAATAGATCAGTTCCTGTTCCATCCTGTTGTTGTCTATATTTTCTTTGCCAACATGTTTATCAAGCAATTGGTGAATTTCGTCTTTTATCCTTTTTTTCCTGTTGGGCTCCAGCGCCAGGATATTTTCTTCCTGTTCCTTTATTTTTTCAATTCTCATGAACAGGTCTTTTTCAAGAGAATTACCTTCTTCCATCCGGTGGTCGTTTAATTCTTTCAATGCATTTTCCAGTACAATTAAAAACTCTTTAAAATCTCCCTGCTCTAAAACATCATTGGTAGGAGTAACAACTTCCGGCAATCTTAGTAAAGCACTTAAAACAGAATTGGTATCAATATCAAGTTCGCCTGCCAGTGTTTTTATCTGGGTATAATATGCCTTGATCAGTTCGGTATTGATGGTAACAGGTTTTGTTGTTCCGTTTTGTTTGATGTTTACGTAACAATCAATGGTGCCACGTACCAGGTTTTCCTGTAACAGGTTACGGATGTCAAATTCATAAGGCCTTAGCAATGCCGGTAATTTTAACTGCAATTCAAATTGTTTGCCATTCAGGGCTTTTACTTCAACTAAAAATGTTTTATCGCCTACAGTTTGTTCAGCCCTTCCAAACCCGGTCATTGATTTAAGCATATAGCAATTTTAATTTCATGCAAGATAATTGTTTATTGTTTTGTAACGGAAAGTATATGACCGAGATCCTGTTTGAACCCGTTAATAAAAGCATTTACCAGGTTATTTAAATTATGAATTCAGGTATTGCAATAAAAATTAAGCAGGTATATAAAATAAAAAAGCCCGACATTTTGAGCCAGGCTTTTATTATATGGATGGGTTAGTAAGTACAGGGAACCAAATTCCCCTACACAATATTAAAAATAATTTTCACTATTAAGAAAAAAAACCGGAATTATTTTATTAACATTTTTGTTACGCCTGTGGATAAGGAACACATTTTTATAAACAGATTTCATTAAAATTAAAACATTAAGATTCGATTGATTAATTGATTAAAAAAAATCATTCAGCTGAAAGTACTGATTTTACATGCACTTTAGCGATATGTCATAATCTGATATTTAAAACTATTTGCCTGTTGCAAATTTTTTCAGTTGTTGATTGACAATAAAAAAACCCAATACAGGAACTGAATTTTTTTTTAAAAATTTTCCTTTTTTTAGTCATTTGGATAAAGATTTACCGGTAATGCAAGTAAAAGCAAACGATAGTACCTTTGCCAAAACTTACATTATGCAATTTCCAACACCGGTACCTGTTAAATGGATAGCAGAACTTATCAATGCAAAACTAACCGGCAATACAAGCGGCAATGCTACAGGCATCAATGAACTTCATAAAGTGGAACCCGGCGACCTGGTATTTGTTGACCATCCTAAATATTATGATAAATGTATCAACAGTGCAGCATCATTTATCATCATTAACAAAGAAACAAGTGTTCCGGAAGGTAAAGCACTGCTGATCGTTGATAACCCTTTTGAAGCGTATTGCGCGATCGTAAATCATTTCCGCCCTTTTATGCCTGCAACAAAAGCGGTTAGTGACAGTGCTTTGATAGGAGAAGGGACACATATATTTCCAACCGTATTTATAGGCCACCATGTTACTATAGGGAAGAACTGCATCATACATCCGCAGGTAACGATCATGGATCATACCATCATTGGAGATCATGTAATAATCCAGGCCGGAACGGTTATTGGCAGCGATGCATTTTATTACAATACCAAAAAGAACCGCGATATGTGGTATAAAAAAATGCCCAGTTGCGGAAGGGTAATTATTGAAGATGAAGTTGAGATTGGTGCCGGTTGTACAATCGATCGGGGAGTTAGTCATGACACTATTATTGGGCGTGGAACAAAAATGGACAACATGATTCACATCGGTCATGATACTGTTATTGGAAAGAATTGCCTCATAGCGGCACAGGTTGGAATTGCAGGAGTGGTAACACTGGAAGATGGTGTAACACTGTGGGGCCAGGTTGGTGTAAATAAAACACTTACTATTGGAAGCAATGCGGTGATATTTGCACAAAGTGGCGTAGGAAAAGATACAGAAGGAAACAAAACTTATTTTGGAAGCCCCATAGAAGATGCCCGGGAGAAAATGAAAGAACTGGTATGGGTTAAACGTATCCCTGAGATATGGGAAAAAGTAATGGAAAAAAAATAGAGGGGTTTCTGGCAGTGTATCAATTTGAATTTAATATATTACCGTCATTGCGAGGAACGAAGCAATCTTTAATTTATGTTATATCTAGTATAGATTGCTTCGTTCCTCGCAATGACGAATACTTTCAAATTGAGACACCAGAAGATTTCTTACAACGCAACCATTG
>JAGPDJ010000022.1:0-9156 GCA_018057635.1 Ferruginibacter sp.
CAACTATACGCTACCGTTATGCAGCAATGGCTTTGTATGAACCCGGCTGAATCTGAAACTGTTTTAAATGGTGTGTACGGATTAGTCCCGATTTTTAATGGCATCGTTTTACCGTTGGATGATATTTTACTCGTTGCATCCTGGGAAAACGGGAATGCAAAACTGGAATTTGACGTATTGGAAAACGACACATTTGATTCATTTGTTATTGAAAGGTCTCTTGATGGAACTGGTTTCCGGGAAATCAATACTGTGCAAAATGTAACAAACAACAACCGGCAAAGTTATGTGTACCTCGATCCGCGTATCAATATACCCGAAATTTATTACCGCATCAGGGGCATTACCAAACAGTCAAACATCCGTTATTCAAAAATTGTAAAAATCAGGAACAGTAATAAACAGGAGGTCAGGATATTTCCGAACCCTGTTACCAACCACCTCATCAATATAGAATTTTTAAAACCTGTTAATGAAAATGTTGCCATAACCATCTATGGCAGCAAAGGTGAGAAATTATATTACAACCAAATAAACCCGGGAGGCAGTAAGGTTATACGCCTTAAAGTACCCGGCTATTTTGATGTGCAGGCACTGTATATTTTAAACATCAGTTTTGATGATACCATTATAAATGAAAAAATTATATTCGAGTAATCGGATTTACTAACGTTAATGTATGTACGCTATATTTAAAGATATCTCCTTTTGACTACATGCCGGTAAAATCGGCACAACAGACTGCTTTCCGGTGGTTTTTGCTGTTTACAACCGTTTCTTGCTTCGGCTTATACGAGGTAGTTTTACGTGCTTAAAATGTTTAATCCGCAAGGGCTTTCTTTTTTAAAAAGAAACTTTTATCTTGCAAATGAAATCACAATTAACCCTATGAAAAAGATAACCACCATCCTGGCTGTTGCCATTATTTTTTCAACCAATTTATTACAGGCGCAATTACGTTCTACTCCGCATTGTCCGCCATTCAATATCGATATCCTGGAGGGTTCGGTAAGCAAGATGTATCCGCAGTCGCCGTATGGTGACATTGTAAACAGGTTGCCCTGCTACACAGAAGCGGTGGATGAATTATCATCAGCAGGTTGTGGCGGTGTATATTTTAAAGACAAGGGAGTGTATTTTCATACCTACCGTGATTATATAGAGATAAAGGAAAATTATAACGGAACAATGAGTATTCCACTTATGAAAGCCAACCGGAATATGTTATTCAAATGGCTGGGTTTGCCTTCTGTAAAAGACATTAAGTGGGAATCATACCAAATGAGATACGGTAGCCTGGTATTATTTTTTGACGGATCCGGTAATGTGAACAGCATTGTTATCACCAGTAAAAGTGTTGAAACGCTGAGGATGTGTGAATAAGCGAATCCTTTGCTTTTATACCCCGGTTGTAATTTACCATCCGCCGCCACCACCGCCGCCACCACCACCGCCAGAACTTCCTCCGCCACCACTGCCGCCACTGCTGCTACCGGGTGGAGTTGAAGCAGATGCTATGGCTCCGGATAAACCGGATGATAAACTGCCGGCCATTCCGGCATAACCTGTATGCCGGCCCAGTGAACTATTATAGTAAGATGGCTGGTAGCCCTCTTCGGCAGCCTGTTGTATAATGCCTGAAAATTTTTCCGCCCATTCATTCTCACATTGCAGGGCAATCGCATAAGGAAGATATTTCTCAAACAATTGCAGCGTCATACCGGGAGGGTTCAGCATATTAAATTTATTTTCTTCTGCTGTTTCCAGGTACATGCGAAACCCGAGTATATGATCAGCCAGTTTTCTTCCTTCAGTTGTATATGCATTAATGATCTTCATGAATACTAACTGAATAAACATACAAATAAGGTAAAGGATGATACTGTATATGATCAATGTTTTGCTGTGATTTTTAGTCAGGTAGAAAATAGAGCCAAATGCAACCAGGAATAATACCAATAAACCAATTCCTATATACTGATCATTGAGTGAAAATAATCCCCGGAAAGAATTGTTGCTTCCCTTTTGTATCAGCATCCTTTCCTTCAGTTTGCTGTGCAGGCTACTATACATAGATGCCAGCTGTGGATTAAACTCACCGGAAGAAACTTTTTCTCCGTAAAGGTTTTCTATATCATACCCATACCAGTCATACCGTTGCTGGTCAGCTTCCGCCTGCCTGTTCAAACCAGCTGGCTGTTCAAATGAATATGTTGTTGATTTAAAAATAGTTCCTTCCTTAGTAACGTTGATATTTACACGCTTATTCACCGCATGGTCAACAAGGGAAGCTGCAAACAGGTGTGGTTCGTAATACTTCTTTACTAAATAACCACAATCGGCAGGCGACATGCCCGCCGGTGCTGCAAACTGGGGAAAGATGACTCCCTTATCCGGATCTTTCCCTAGTTTCTTCCAGTGGAAAAAATGAACCAGGAAAAAAATAATGGAAAAAATAAACAATGCAGGCAAAATCGCATTATCGCGGGCAAGGTTAACCAGCTGCTTTAATTTACCCGGCTCTGCCAAAACTCCCTTTTGTATGGCCGCAGCAACTGTAAGCCCTTCGTAAGGTTCCAGCCGGTTTGTTGTTTGATAGTTTATTTCACCTGAAGCACTGATTGCTGATAAACAATTGGCTGCTGTTGAACCCTGTGTTCCGGTATAACAATCACTTTCTATGATACTGCTCTTCTCCGGAAAACGGATGGTGCAGGTTGCTTTGTCGCATGAAAAGCCCCAACCGGTTCCATTCACATTCCAGTATAATTCATCCTTATTAGAATGAAAGATAAGCTGTCTGTCTGTTTCATAGGTGATCCGGTAAGTAAATATGCCCTTATCAAGCATTTCTAAACTGTTCCCGATATATAAATCAATACCATTTTCAGCATTGCGCAATTCAAACAGCTCTTCTTTTCCGTTACACAGCACTTCCTTTAACCGGAACCCAACGTTTGAAATAAGGCCTTGTTTAGTGAGGTATTTTGTAGGAAAACTTCTGCGTATGCCCCGTTTGATCTCATCATTCCCGCTCTGGCTACCGCCATTGCCGTTGTAAATCCGGATGGTTTCAACAACTGTCAATTTACCACTACTCATTACTGTTATATAACTGTTAAATAACAGTATCCTGTCTGTTTCGTCTACCCTTGTTATTGTTCTTAAAAATTCAGGATTGTCGTTTAATGCATCACGTACAGCCCGGTGTAGTTCTTTTGCATAAGCTTCCTTTCGTTTTAAAAATGCCGGGCTTCCGGGTGATGGTTTGGTGCTATATCCGCTTTCCAGCCAGCGAAACTTACGAATGATCAGTGGCCTTGATATCCGCTCCACGATCTCCCTGTATTCGGGGTAACCGGATTCAAATACTGATTGGGGTACATTACTTTCAGCAAGGGTTTCAGCAGCAGATTCCCGGATCATTTTGCTGTATTCATCAGCTGTAAAATACCGGTCAGATGCAGGAGTATATCCCGAAACCTGGGCATTTATTTTAAGGCATGCAGTCCACAATATGAATAATAGAATGATCCTGGTAAAATGCATGTATATAATATGGCTTATTTAAAATTTTATCTGAGGTGCATTTTGAGCAGCACTGTCTTCGGAAAAGAATGGGGATGGTTTAAATCCAAACATTCCTGCGATCATGTTTTGTGGAAAAATAGCAATACCCTGGTTGTATGCACGAACGGTACCGTTATAATAACGCCTGCTTTGGTTAAGTTGTTCTTCCAGGCCCGCCAGCTGTTCCTGCAATTTTATGAAATTGATATTTGCCTTCAGATCCGGGTATTGTTCGGCCAGTGATTTAAAATTGATCATGGCTGCCTGCATGCTTTTAGCAGCTTCAATCTGAGCTTCGGGCGTGAGGGCTGTCAATGATTCATTGCGTGCCCTGATAACATCTGTGAGTGTTTTATTTTCATGGCCGGCATAGCCTTTAACGACCTCTACCAGGTTTGGAATAAGGTCGAGTCGCTGTTGCAGGAAGGCGCCGATACCACTCCATCCCTCCTGAACTAAAATCCGGAGTTTAGATAACCGGTTATAAACTGAAACAAAGAAAATAATAATTAGCAGAACGATACCTGCAATGATGATTATCGGGTTCATGCTTCCAGGGATTTTTAAATGAACTTGAAGTTACTGATTAAAAATTAATCCTGATATTGACATACAGAGTTTTTCATAAAACGAGCGGTGAATGAAGCAAGTTGAATCCGAAGTCTCAGGTTATCTTCATAAAACCTTTTTATGATTCATTATCCTGGTTCGTATTATATACACCAGGACAAAGAAGCGTATCATCTGGTATCCATTAAAAGAAAAATAATTTTCTGTATATTCATATCAGTCTAATAATTTTACAAACATGAATAAACATCTCCGGCAATTTCGCGACAATGGATTTCTTGTTTTGGAAGGATTCAATACTGCCGAAGAATGTGATGCATTATTAAAGCGAGGTGAAGAACTGGCTGCCGGATTTAATTTTGATGGCCATCCTTCTGTTTTCCAGACAACCGACCAGGCTGTTACCACAGATGATTATTTTCTCAATTCCGGAGATAAGATCAGTTTCTTCTTTGAGAAAGATGCTTTTGATATAACAGGGAAATTAAAGACAAGCCTGTTTCAGTCGCTCAATAAAATCGGACATGCTTTGCACGACCTTGATCCTGTCTTCAACAGTTTCTCCCGGTCAGCACAAATGAAAAAACTGGCACATGAACTGGAACTCGACAATTGGTTGATCATACAAAGTATGCTCATTTTTAAGCACGCCCGAATAGGTGGCGTTGTGGATGTTCACCAGGATTCTACATTTTTGTATACAGAGCCCGATTCCTGTATTGGTTTTTGGTTTGCACTGGAAGATGCAACAACGGAAAATGGCTGTCTATGGGCAAAACCGGGCGGACATGCAACCACATTACATGCAAAATTTCAAAGAAAAACAGGAGGCGGAACTGAAATGATCTCACTAGACGATGAACCATTTTGTATGGACGGTATGGTTCCACTGGAAGTGAAGAAAGGAGCCTGTGTGGTTTTACACGGGTTGCTTCCCCATTACAGTTTACCAAACACAAGCAATAAATCCAGGCAGGCTTATTCCATTCATACGATCAATCGTGATGCATATTACCCGAATGAAAACTGGTTGCAACGGGATATGAGTGCCGTAAAAGGTTTTTATTGATTTACTCTAAATTAAAATTCATTTCCTTAAACTGAATATCTGCCGGTACAACAAATTTGGATGGTTCAATTAGTGCATTTTCTTCCAATTCCGTTACTACAGATTTAATCTGCATACCCATGGTAGTCATATCTGATCTCATTGGTATATTTTTCCATGTAAGAATTTTTCCCTTCCCCAGTTTATCACTGTTCATTTCAACTACCACACAGCTTTTCCCGAGGAAATTTTCATTTCCGCCTTTCGTTATTTTCATTTCTTTAAGCATTTCTTCACCAAGTTTTTCGAAGTTGATATTATTCAGATCTTGTAGATTAGCCAGGTTCATCTTTGTTCCGGTTTTTTTACCTTCATCCCATGAATAAATAAGCTCTCCCTGTTTTATACTGAATTTTTTTGGAGAAGCAGGCACTCCTTTCATGTTTATTAATGCTACAGTTTCTGTAAAACTGATTTTCCCATAATCATCAAAATACATCGTAGCAACACTTTTGCCCATATTATTTGGTAAGGTTGTACTGGTTACTACCATGGCAGATTTGATTCCATATCTTTCCTGGCTTTGCATTGAATTGGATTTATTTTCATCCGTTTCAACTGCATTTTCTATTCTATCTTTAACAGTTACTGAATCTGTTGATGTAACTTTTTTTTCATCTTTACTATTATTGCATCCAAATGCTATTAAAGAAAATATTAGTATGATACATAACTTTTTCATAAAAACTATTTTAGAATACAAAGCTACTCCCTGTAAAATGGCATGTTATTGATTGTAATCATTCAGAATCTTGAGTATGATCATATTCATCGGTATGTTCAATACTGAGTTTAGCATAGGAATTGCAGTTAAAGATATATGCATAAAAAAAGCACAGGCCTTTAAGCGCCTGTGCAAAATTCTTTTTCAGGTTGATAATTTAATTATTCGCCTTAATTACCTCATACCATATCTCACCGTTTTCCTGTAATACCGGTTTATATTGTGCACCATCAACTTCATAAAAGGTTTCACCATTTATGATTATCGTTTCATAACCATTTGGCAAACTTTCCACAAGGGCACCTACAGGCGGAGAAACAACATAATAGTAATTATCCCGGTAGTCGAAAAAGTTTCCGTTATAATAGAAATATGGATAATTATTCACAAAAAAACTTCTGTATCCAAACGGTAACATATCAACATAAATACCATACGGGCCATTAATCACGATATACATATCATTGTATGGCTGATAAAAAACGCCATTACAATACCAGTAATTGTGATTCATAAAATGGATCATCCGGTGCCCGGGTGGCAGGTGATATACATGGCTGTGCCTCCTTGGTAAATGAGCATATCTCCAGCTTGGGTTACGTGGATCATACACAGGATTTACATGATTTGCCGGCGGTGGTTCTACCCTTACCGGTGGTAGAACTGTTACTGCTTTTGGAGGAGCCTGGGTATTGGGATCATGTTTAGGTTGAACTGCAGGCTTTACGGGTACTGCCTGGGGTTGTGGTTCAATATCCAGTTGCTTTGGCTCCTGGGTTACTTTTGCAGGAATTTTTACAGGTCTTGGTTCCTGCTGAACAGGGTTTGCCTGCGCAGGTTGTACTGCCCTGGGTTTAACCGGTGCTGCTTTTGGCTCATAATTTTCCTGCCTTGGATTGGATACAGCTTTTTCCGGTTTAACTATCCGTGGTTGTTGTTGAACAGGTTTAACAGGAACAGCCCTCGGGGCATTATTTTCCTGTTGCTGATACTTAGGCTGCTGCGGAGGTTGCTGCCTGGCAGGAATCGGTTTTCGTTCCGGTTCTGCCTGCTTTACCTGTGCAGATAGTGTTGCTGAAAAAAACAAAGCAATAAACAACATGCTTATGATCATTCCGGGATTCCTGTACTGTACAGGAATAATGAACCCGTTTAGTTTGTTCATGATTGATAGTTTAATTGATTGATACGATCATTCCATATTACAGATTACAGGTATCAACAACCCTACCACGAAGCGTTAAATGATGGCTAATATTTCAGTGAAAATAAATAATCGGGCATTTTCTTAAAAAGCTTGTTAACAAAGGGTTTTAGCCAACAGGTTTGTTTTGGAAAATCTATATAGGAATTATTCTGGATTAATTTTTCGCCGTGCTGTATTGGTTGTGACAATTATTGTAAAACCAACCGCTATAATGGCATGAATTGTGATTTATTTCAATTGTACATTAACACAATTCCTTAGTTGTTGTTTTTGCCGAAGGTAGTTTCAGTAAGGTAGTATTATCATTGCCCTGCATATCCCTCCTCTGTAAGGGATGACGAAACAAATAAAATAGGTTTTGTAAACAGTTGAAATATATTATTTGCCGGGCATAGAAGGCCTTACTTCGATTTTGCTGGGTAATGTGCGTGGGTTCATCTGTAACAGATCAGCTACCATCTGGCCAATGTCTTCCGGTTGAATTTTCCAGGCATCTGCATCTCCCGGAATGTGATTATTGAAATAAGTAGCCACAGAGCCTGGCATGATGGTACTTACTTTAATGCCGTATTTTCTAAGATCCAGCATGATAGCCTGTGTAAAACCAACCAGTCCGAATTTACTGGCATTATAAGCGGCGCCGTTCTCAAAAAAGTTAGTGCCGGCTAAACTTGCAATAGTAATAATATATCCTTTGGATACTTTTAGTTGTTCTATACTGGCCTTAACACTGTGGAAAACACCTGTAAGATTGGTATCGATCGTAGTTTTCCATTCTTCTTCTGTGATACTTTCTATGGGTGCAAAGTGTCCCACTCCTGCATTGGCAACCAATACATCCAATTGGCCAAAATGATTTATCACAGCCTTTACAGCTTTGGTTTCTGAATCCATTGAAGTTACATCTGATCCCAATGCAAGTACCATGTTACTGTCAATGGTTAATGATGCTGCCGCTTGTTTTGCTGCATCTGCTGAGCGGCTGCTGATGGCAACCTTCATCCCTTTTTCGAGCAATACTTTTGCTATTCCATATCCTATGCCTTTACTGCCACCGGTTATGTAGGCAACTTTACCGGAAAGATTGTTTTTCATAAAATGATTATTTATATGGCACTAAATATACTTAATAATAACCGGGGAGATAAGAATCACAAACAAGGGTTCAGATAACAGGTATCATTGTTCAAATACCAGCGTATCTGCAGTAGCCCCTAAGCTTAACAGGTAGCCGTTGATCTGTTTTACAAAAAGATCAGGGCCGCACACATAAAAATTGCCGCTGAAATCACGGATGATATCAACCAGGTAATTACGGTCTATGCGGCGGTCAATAAAACCGATCACACCTTCTCTTGTGAAAATATTGATGAAGTTATATCCAAGCATCTTTACCAGTTCGTCGGGATACAAAATATCCTGGGAAGTTTTGTTAGAAAGAATCAGTGTATTGCCCTGGAGCATATTCCGATGGAACAGGTCGCGGAATATAGCGAGGAAAGGAGTAACGCCATTTCCGGCAGCAATGAATACACCGGGCCCTTTATACCGGATGCTTCCGAACGGGTCATGCAATATCAATTCAGCACCTGCATTGGTCCTAGCCAGTTGTTTGGTAACGCCATTGTGGTCGTCATAAATTTTAATCAGAAATTCCAGGAAAGGAGCACTGTTAAGTGATGTAAAAGTAAAGGGTCGCAATTTATCTTTCCATTCCGGAAGATTAATGGAAATATCTGTTCCCTGACCTGGAATAAAATGATACCCTTCCGGTTTTTCAGTTATAAAACGCTTTACATCATGGCTGATATAACTTGCTTCCAATATCTTCACTTTGTACGCGGGCATCTGATCCTTTTTTAGTGCGATAAAGATAAATGGTATCCGGTAATATTTAACCGGTGGGTTTACAGGTTAATCGCAGGTAATCAATCTGTTTAGCTGTTAATGGTTGCCGTATCCACTGCCTGAAAAAAA
>JAGPDJ010000022.1:9256-11740 GCA_018057635.1 Ferruginibacter sp.
GATCCTTTTTTAGTGCGATAAAGATAAATGGTATCCGGTAATATTTAACCGGTGGGTTTACAGGTTAATCGCAGGTAATCAATCTGTTTAGCTGTTAATGGTTGCCGTATCCACTGCCTGAAAAAAACGAACCAGCTTACCTTCTTTAACAGTCCACACATGGGTTGCATTGGCTTTAAATGCATTACCGGTTACTTTATTTGTTCCCTGGTAATAACCCACCATCACCACTTTATCGTCAACACCAAATACTTCACTTACTGCTATGTTGAAACCATCAAAAGATACTGGCAGGTTCATGAATACATTGGTTACAATGGCTTCTGGCCCGGTATAAATACCATCGTCTTTTACAAATGGCATGCCTTTGCATTCATGCCATTCAATAGCCGGGTCGAACATGGCCAAAACAGCGGGTACGTTGCCGGTGGCAAAATGGGAATACGCTTCTTTAACTAATTCAACGTTGGTCATGATGGTATGATTTAAAGATGAGAAATAAATATAATCCTTTTATTGACAAATGAGGTATAAGTTATGATCTGTTTATGCCACAATAAATTATCTGCATGAGTTAACAAAAGTGAATCCGTATTTAATCATTCATTACTTTTAATAAAAATCATACAGCATGAAAAAGAATAATTACTTATACATTTTATCAAATGGCAGGGTTGCAGCAATCAATAAAAAAGACGGGGAGATAATTTGGGAAGTTAAAGTAAAGCAGTATTTAAGCAGTGCTATTACCCTTTCGTTTGGACAGATCAGTGTAGAAGACAATAAATTATATATTGGAGCATCCGGCATATTACTTTGCCTCAGTACAAAAGACGGTTCATTGATATGGAAGAATGAATTAAAGGGTTGGGGATACCAGTTTGTAAGCATGGCCAATGTTAACAATGAAGCTGCCGGTGCTGCAGCAATTAGTGCTGCATCAACTGCTGCTGTAGTTGCCGCTACATAGTTTTACTAAAAGGAAAACAGGATGCTTTTTAGCTAATTATACTATGGCTGTGTTTTGTTTTATTGACGCAACTAAAAAAAGAAGAAAAAACCCATACATTCGTACCTGTTAAAAATCAAATTCCGGCTTTGAAAAAAAGACAAGATTATATTTCCTGGGATGAGTATTTTATGGGTGTGGCATTGTTGTCGGCTCATAGAAGTAAGGACCCGAATACACAGGTAGGTGCCTGTATAGTGAACGACAAGAACAAGATCGTAGGTGCAGGCTACAACGGGATGCCCATGGGCTGTGATGACGATGATTTTCCCTGGGACAAAGAAGGAGACTTTTTACAAACAAAATATCCTTTTATCTGCCATGCAGAGCTGAATGCCATCTTAAATAATATTGGTATGGACCTGCGGGGCTGCAAGATCTACACAGCACTTTTTCCGTGCAATGAATGTACAAAAGCGATTATACAATCGGGCATAACCGAAGTGATATACCTGTCGGATAAATATGAGCAGACAGATGCTGCCAAAGCTTCCAGGCTGATGCTGGATAAAGCAGGAATTCATTACCGGAAGGTAGAGACGAAGATTGATGATTTACATTTGTCTTTTAAAGAGGAAAATGTTTAAAGACAGTCTTGTTAGCAAATAATTTTCAATGTTCAACAATCAATGCTCAATAAAAAAGCCAATCAAACAGATAACATCGATGCCTTTAATCTGCAATTATTATATTAACATTCCCGGGTTTTGTGCCAGGTTTTGTGCGTGGCACACAAAATAAGATTAGAAATTATAGATTGCTTCGTTCCTCGCAATGACGATAAATTCAAGATCAGGCCTTGTTTCGTGGCTTACGAAACAAGATTGAAATTTTTATATTGCGTTGATCACCGATATACCGAAAAACTATTTTTTAAGTATTTTATAACTTCCAATTTCTGTTCCGGCAGCATTTCCACACCTGATAATATACAAGCCACTTTGAAGGTTTAAAAAAGACAGGCTGGTATTGTTCAGGCCTTTATCAAGATTGATATTTTTTTCCATTATTTTTTTACCGGAAATATCAAATACCCTTAAGTTCACAGGCTGTTGTATGTCTGCAAAAATCTGCACTTTTACAAAATCTGTTACCGGGTTTGGATACAACTGTGTAATGGCGATGGTTTTGGCTGGCATATCCACCCTGATGATTTTGGAAAAACCGATGCTGCCGTCCAGGTCAACAATCTTCAACCTGTAAAAACCTGTTCCAGGCAATGGGTACATATCTTCTGCGGAGTAAGATGCACCAATACTGCTACTACCCTTTGGTGTTACTTCTGTTAAACGGTCAAACTGTATTCCGTCTGCACTTCTTTCAACAACAATTGTTTTCACATTGTATTCTGCAGCCGTATTCCAGTACAGGTTTACCCTGCTATTATCAGGCTTTCCTGTAAAATTTACAAGGGTTACCGGTAATGGGCCACAAACCGGTACAGCGCCCATTCTGCCCGTCATAAATAATTTGGC
>JAGPDJ010000022.1:11840-14972 GCA_018057635.1 Ferruginibacter sp.
ATAAACCCGCCTGAATGTGCAAATATGATCAGTGCCCTGTTTGATTCCGGATCAGCAACCGGCTGAAATACATCCATCTTCAGGTCCTGCGCCGTTGTAAAAGATTCTGAAATATAAAAGGATGTAATGGCTGGTGCATTGCCATAAATAACATTGGATGTTTTGTTTACATTGCTGAATAACCTGTCGAAATAACGGCATTGGGAAGAAACAGACAGCGGGAAAAGCAGTATGATAAGAATATATTTCAATTTGGTAAATTTTGAAAAATGAACAGATAATTTAAATAAATATACTTAAAAATCAGAAACCCTCCGGTTGTTTTATGTATTTACAAACCTGAAATTGCCGTCTAAAAATGTTGTGCCTTTTTAAATTTCGCAAATGCAGCAATATTAATATTACATCTGTCATATAATTAAATGGCTAAGTACATAAAAATACAAGTACAAAATCCCTGTAACCAACTTTGGGATGAAATGCAGCCGGTTGCAGGAGGCGCTTATTGTTCATCCTGCAAAAAAAATGTTATAGATTTCACCACTATGTCTGATACTCAGTTAATGGAGTATTTTAAAAAGTATAAAAATGATGTTTGTGGCAAGTTCTATCCCGATCAACTGGAAAACGTACTTGAAATACCTTCAAAAAAAATACCCTGGCTAAAGTATTTTTTTCAAATCAGCCTGCCTGCCCTGCTGATCAGTTACAAAACCAATGCCCAGCGGCTGATCAACAAGTTTAAAGAACCAGTTGTATTAACTGAAAATAAATACAACTATTCCTTACCGTTACTTAATTCACGGGAAGTATCCGGAAAGGTAACAGGGATAGACGGAAATGCAATTCCATATGCATCGGTGATGATCAAAGACACAAATGAAGGAACTGCTGCAGACAGCAATGGCGTTTTCAGTTTAGCGGTAAAACATCCGTACAATATGCTGGAAATATCTGCCGTGGGTTTTGAAACCAAGTTGGTACCTGTAACAGACAGCATGGAAACAATTCAATTAAATATTGCTTTAAGTGAAAACATCAATTTAAACAGCGTAACATTCTGTAGTAATTCCAGGCGTTATATAGCCGGTGGTGCCCATTCTGTAACGGTAAGCAGAATTTGGAACAACCATAAAAAAGAAAGTGTAAAAGAGGAACATTCAATCCTGCTTTTCCCTAACCCTGCAAAACAAAACAGTCAATTAACCATTCAATGGATAAAACCGGTTAATCATAACCAGTTAATTATATTATACAATGCTTCCGGTCAAAAAATAATGCAGGAAACAATTTATGTTTCGCAACCGGTTAATCGGGCGCAAATAAATCTCCGGGTGCATATAGCTGGTTTTTATACAATTCATGCTATTGATAGAAAGACTAATAAAACACAAGTGGCAAAACTGATCATAGAATAATGTTGTTATCAAATATGCGTTATGTGAATATCGTATAAGATCATTCAACACATAATTTTTAAAATCAGCAATCTCAATCTTTTCACTTCTTCAACGCCTCCCGGATCTTAGGAGCAATCTTAGTTCCATAGATCTCAATTGATTTCATCAATGATTGATGCGATGGGCCACCCACATCCATGTGTGCAGAAAAACGGGTCAATCCAAACATTTCCTGCATTTGCAATATCTTATCTATGGCTTCATTGGCATCTCCAATGATCAAAGCGCCCTGTTGTGTTCTGCCCATATCATATTGCTGGCGCTGGTAAGGGGGCCAGCCACGCGACTTGCCTACCCTGTTCATTTGTGCAGAATAAACGGGATAATATTCATCGGCTGTTTTATTACTTTCATCGCCAAAAAAGCAATGCATGTGCACGCCAACCTGGAATGTATTCATATCATGCTTATAGCTTTTATACACTTCTTTATAATACTCAAACAGCGGCTTGAACTGTGCCGGGTTGCCGCCAATAATTGCAAATATGACCGGCAGCCCCAACTTACCCGCACGCATAACCGATTCTGGTGTGCCTCCTACCGCCACCCAGATATTGAGGTGATCATTTACGGCCCGGGGCAATACCTGCTGGTTGTTCAGTGCCGGCCTGAATTTTCCTTTCCAGGTAACAGGGTTTTCGTTGTTTATTTTAAGCAACAGGTTTAATTTCTCATCAAACAGTTCATCGTAATCGGCCAGGTCGTAGCCGAAGAGTGGAAATGATTCTATAAAACTGCCACGACCTGCCACCAGTTCTGCCCGGCCATTGGAAATAAGATCGATGCTTGCAAAACCCTGGTATACTTTCACCGGGTCTGAAGAACTGAGCACGGTAACGGCGCTTCCAAGTTTAATATTTTTGGTAACTGTTGATGCGGCTGCGAGAACGATTTCCGGGGCAGATACCACATAATCGGGCCGGTGATGTTCACCGATGCCATAAAAATCAAGGCCCAGTTCATCCATCAGTTTTATTTCTTCTACCAGTTGCTGTAACCGCTCACCGGCGTGTTGTATGGCACCATTTTTATCGATGTGCAGATCGCCAAACATACCTATGCCTAATTCCATATTGAGTATTTTGCTGCAAAGATATGATGTGACAGGAGCCACGAAGGCACAAATAAAATGCAATATACCCTGGTGCGTGGCTTCACGCAACATGATTATGAATCACATAATCTTTTCGGGAAGTCACGACCGGGTATTTGAACGGTTTCATTTATTTTTTTGCCGCGTAATGCTGAATTTTTTCATCCAGCTCTACAATTTTACCATTCACAATTTTACAGTCATCAACTACGGCAATGGAATCTGTTTTTCCGTTTTTATCAGTAGTGATCTGTTTATACCACATGGTTACATACTCAATTTTCTTATCCTTAGAAATCACCGATTCCCAATCACCCATTTTGATGGTAACATTGCTGTACAAGTTGCGCTGTTTGCTAAAAAAAGCAGTCAGGCTATCATGCGGTAATTTTTGCTGAAAGTAATCTGCCCGAAAGTCTAAGCTGTCTCCAAAATAAGATACACTTTCAGCAATGTTATTGGTTTCCCATGCTTTCAGGCACTTCATGGCATTTACTGCGTGCATGGGGTCGCCGGGTTGCCATTCTGCATATGGTTTCTCTAATTGGTAAGGGAAATCCAGGTTGGCGATGGAGGATG
>JAGPDJ010000023.1 GCA_018057635.1 Ferruginibacter sp.
GTATTGGAGGTTTGATCACTTTCCAGGAAGAGGTCATCAATTTTGCTTCCGGTGACGGAACTCCCCGTTTCAATCCTTTCTTTATTCCAAAAATGATTTTGGATATTGCTGCAGGGCAGATATCCATACGCAATGGTTTCAGAGGACCAAATTTTGCCGTGGTTAGCGCCTGTGCATCCTCAACCAATGCCATCATTGATGCTTTTGATACCATCAGGCTTAACAAAGCTGATATCATCATCACAGGTGGTAGTGAAGCAGTTATCAGCGCTGCCGGAGTTGGCGGATTCAATGCCATGAAAGCCCTTAGCGAAAGAAATGATGATCCCAAAACTGCCAGCCGCCCATTTGATAAAGACCGCGATGGTTTTGTAATGGGAGAAGGTGCAGGCGTGCTGGTTCTGGAAAGCCTGGAACATGCCCTGGCCCGTGGTGCAAAAATTTATTGCGAAATTGCCGGCGGAGGCGCAACTGCCGACGCACACCATATAACAGCTCCTCATCCCGATGGACTCGGTGCAAAAAATGTAATGAACGTTACACTGAATGATGCAGGAATGAAGCCGGAAGACATCGATTATATCAATGTTCACGGTACTTCCACGCCATTGGGAGATATTGCTGAAACAAAGGCAATCCTCAGTGTTTTTGGAAGCCATGCTTATAACCTGAATATCAGTTCTACCAAAAGTATGACCGGTCATTGCCTGGGCGCTGCCGGTGTACTGGAAGCACTGGCTTGTATCATGGCCGTAACAAAAGACATCGTACCTCCAACTATCAATCACTTTACCGATGATCCGGAACTGGATCCCAAACTGAATTTTACCTTCAACAAATCACAGAAAAAAGTGGTTAATGCTGCCATCAGCAATACTTTCGGTTTTGGTGGCCACAACGCCTCCGTGATCGTTAAGAAATATGTTCCCTGATTTATTACCGGGATATGTCCAGTTAAGCTTTCTTTTTTTTAAAACAAATAGCCTAATTTCGGGAAGTGTATTAATTTGAATTTAATATACTGCCGTCATTGCGAGGTACGAAGCAATCTATACAGTATATTAGTAAAATTCCAGATTGCTTCGTTCCTCGCAATGACGATAATTTTCAAATTGATACATTACTTAATTTCGGATAAATATATTCAGCCAGATTTGAAATTTCTACAAACTTTTTTTGAAAAAAACGCGAAAAAAAAAGAGTTTAAAAAACAACTCAACAATGTGCTTGGTTTTTCACCAGGCGATGTTTCATTGTATAAAACGGCATTGAGCCACCGCTCTGTAAGGGAAGGCGCAGATGAGAACAACGAACGGCTGGAGTTTTTAGGAGATGCTGTTTTGAGTTCTATTATTGCACATTATCTTTTTAAAAAATATCCATACAAAGGAGAAGGGTTTCTAACAGAAATGCGCAGCAAAATGGTTAACCGCCAGAAGCTGAATGAAATTGCTTTGAAAATGGGATTGAAAAAGATCACATTCTACAATAAATTCGATAATGCCTTAAAAATTTCGCAGATATTCGGCAACACCCTGGAAGCATTGATTGGCGCTGTTTTCCTCGACAAAGGTTACCGTAAAACACAACGATGGGTTGAAGAATATATCATCTTTCCGCACCTGTTTACGGATGACCTGGAAGGAATTGAAATAAATATCAAGAATAAATTGTATGGTTGGGCTAACAAGAACGGTAAAGCGCTGGAATTTGAAACGCTGGATGAAAAAATTGAGAATGGCCGCCGCTTATTTACCATCGGCGCAACTGTTGATGGTGAACTGGTTTCACAGGCAAAAGGTTATAATAAAAAAGACGCCAGCCAGATTGCGGCACAAATGGCGGTAGAAAAACTGGGTTTATAAAGTTTGAGGTTTGAGGTTTGATGTTGGAGACGATACTTTTTTTGAATAATTAAATTTTTCAAACCTCAAACCTCAAACCTCGAACCTCAAACAATAAACTATGACTTTTGGAATATTAGGAAGTGGTAGCTGGGGTACAGCACTCGCAAAGATTTTAACAGACAATCATAACAGCATCTACTGGTGGAACAGAAGCGAATCTGCTATTGAACATTTGAAATTACGGCACCACAATCCGCAATACCTGCAATCGGCCCATCTTAACATAGCAAAAATGGAGTTAACCTCCGATGCTGAAACAGTTATTAAAAATTCCGACATCATTGTTATTGCCATCCCTTCTGCTTATGCAGCTGAAGTATTGTCAACGCTTGACAAAAACTGCTTCAATGGTAAAAAGGTTATTTCTGCTATCAAAGGTATTTTGCCCGAAGAAAACGTTTTGTTGAACGATTACCTGAAAGAACATTTTAATTTTTCTATTGAAAATTATTTTACGGTGCTTGGTCCCTGCCATGCAGAAGAAGTAGCTGCCGAAAAATTATCTTACCTCACTTTTACCGGTGTTGATGAAGCATTCACTTCCCGCATTTCACAGGCTTTTAAAACAAATTATATCAATACCATTGAGAACCGGGATATTTATGGAGTACAGTATGCGGCAGTTTTGAAAAATATTTATGCAGTTGGTTCCGGCATTGCACACGGGCTTGATTACGGCGATAATTTTTTAAGTGTACTCATTGCAAACAGTGCCGATGAAATGGCAGGATTTCTCAGGAAAGCAGGTATACTCAATGCAGAAGTTGGCTACCTGGAAACAGATAAATCGCCGGAAACCTTGCAACACAATAACTATGCTTCTTCCGTATACTTAGGCGATTTGCTGGTTACCTGCTATTCATTATTCAGCCGCAACCGCACATTTGGTAATATGGTAGGCAAGGGTTATTCTGTAAAAGCAGCACAACTGGAGATGAGCATGGTTGCAGAAGGTTACAACGCAAGCAAATGTATGCACATCATTAACCGCCAGGTTGGTGCAGGAATGCCCATTGCAGAAACCATTTATCAGATATTATGGCAGCATATCCCGGCAAATGAAGGGTTCAGACATATTGAGGCCAACCTGGTCTGAAAATGTTGTAACTTCATACCAACAACATTAGTATGCCAATTTCATATTCAGTTTTCAGCGCTTCTTTTATACTGGTTATCGTATTGCTCCTGTCTGTAATTGAAGTGGTTAAGTTTATTAAGAACCGTATCCACATCTAAAAAAACAGGTCGGCCGCAATACCGTCTGCAAACAACTTACCTTCCTTTGTTAAAATCAGTGAATTGTTTTTAAGAACAAGTTTTCCTGTATCAATATATTTTTTACCCAGGTTCACCAGGGTTTCATAAAAAGGTTTTCCGGAATATTTTAATACCAGTTGCAGGTTCAGTCCTTCTATTGTACGTAAGGATGTCATGATGTATTCATTTAATTTTTGAACATCAGTTAGTGTCTCTTCTTCAGTTGGTATCAAATTGTTTTCAATTGATTTTATATAAAGGGCATTGTTGGCGATATTCCATTTTCTTTTTTTGTTTCCATCAAATGAATGTGCAGAAGGCCCGAATCCATAATATGGAATTCCAAAACCCGCTGGTGACTGCAGCCAGTAATTGCTGTTGTGTTTACTCCGCATGCCCGGTTTTGCATAATTACTAATTTCATAATGCTCATAACCGTTTGCTTCCATCTTTTCCATTAAAAGAAAAAACTGTGCCGCCTGTTTTTCTGCATCTATTGGCTGAGCCCCTTTTTTTTCAACCTGGTGAAAAAGAGCCGTATTACTTTCCATTGTCAATGCATAACATGAAATGTGCGGAACATCTTCTTCAAAAAGTATGGTTAAATTCCTGGCCAGGTCATCATTGCTTTGCAATTGCGAGCCATAGATAAGATCGGCTGAAAAATTAGAAAATCCGGCATCCCTGATCCGTTTTATACTTTGCAATGATTCTTCAGCATGATGGGCACGGTTCATCCATACCAGTTCAGGTTCAACAAATGACTGCACACCCAGGCTTAACCTGTTAATGCCGGCATCCAGCCATTGTTCAGGCTTATCAATTACAATATCGTCGGGGTTTGCTTCCAGTGTTATTTCTGCATTGCTATCAATATTAAATTTTTCATACAGTTTTTCCAGGATCAACTTTATATCAGATACCGGTAGAATACTGGGAGTTCCACCGCCAAAATAAATGCTGCTGATCTTGTCGCCGGTATCGTTAAATGGGTTGGTAAGCTCAATTTCGCGGACAATTGCTTCAATCATTTTATCTTTTAAAGCAAGGGAAGCAGAGAAATGAAAATTACAATATGTACAAGCCTGTTTGCAAAAGGGAATATGGATATAAATTCCGGCCAATGAATGTAGATTTACTTTTAGTACTTTTGATTTTTTACTGCATGAACTTTACCGGTACAAATTTGATAAATAAATTAATGCTGATATTCTTCTGTTGCAGTTTATCCGTACAGGTTATAGCGCAGCAAATACAGGATTCAAAAAATATCTTATTATCAGTTAGGTTCAGCGACAAAGATAGTTCCTTTAATGCGCAGTCATTGAAACTGCAATCATCTTTTACCAACCTTAATTCAGTTACAACTTATATTAACAAACTGCCAGCATTACTCGCTTCCAAAGGTTACCCGGTGGCTTCTGTAGACAGTAGCTGGTTTACCGATACATCTGTGAATATTTTATTATACCTCGGTACAAAATACAACTGGGTAAAGCTAAAACCGGTTAATATTGAAAAAAAGGCTTTGGATGAAAGTGGGTTTTTAGAAAAGAATTTTTTGGACAAACCAATTAATATAACCCAGTTACAATTACTGCAACAACGGCTGCTCGATTATTATGAAAGAGAAGGTTACCCTTTTGCATCTGTTTTCCTGGATACGGTTCAGATTGCGGGTGATAAGATAGATGCATTGCTGAAAGCAGATAAAGGAATTCTGTATCATATAGACAGCATCCGGGTTTATGGAAAAGTGAATATCCGTAAAAAATTCCTTCAGCGATACCTGAATATTTTCAATGGAAGCGTTTACAATAAAGAAAAATTGCAATTGGTAGATAAGCGAATGCTGGAACTGCCTTATTTAACTCCGGTGCAGCCATCCGACCTCACTATGCTGGGTGCAGGATCTGTGCTTAACCTGTATGTAAAACCAAAACGAAGCAGCCAGGTAAATTTTCTTATTGGCTTTTTACCAGGTTCAGGGCAGTCGGGAAAACTGCAATTAACCGGCGACGTTAACCTCGACCTGAAGAATATGTTTGGCTCCGGTGAATCCATCCTTTTAAAATGGCAGCAACTGCAGCAAAAATCACCACGGCTTAACCTGGGATATAGCCAGCCTTATATTTTTAATACCGCTTTCGGCTTCGATTTTCTTTTCGACCTGTTTAAGAAAGATTCCAGTTTTTTGCAGATAAACGCACAACTCGGACTGGCTTATGTATTGTCGGCAAATAAAACCGGAAAGCTTTTCGTACAATGGCAAAATACTGGACTGCTGGCGGGTGCAATAGATACAAACATCATTAAAGTTGAAAAAAAATTGCCCGTTAATATTGACATAAGTTCTGTAAACATTGGTTTAAGTTATGACTGGGCCAATACCGATTACAGGTACAATCCCCGAAAAGGGAATGATATTAATATCGTTGGATCTGTGGGAATCAAGAATATTAAACGCAACAATGACATTACCGGGATAAAGGATCCATCGTTTAACTATGCTTCATTGTATGATTCCATTAAGCCGGATATTTACCAGTTTCGTGTTAAACTTGCTGCTGCGCATTATTTCCCTTTGGGAAAACTGTCTGTATTTAAAGCAGCTTTACAGTCAGGCATATACGAAAGCCCGGCTGTTTTCCGGAACGAACTGTTCCAGATAGGAGGATATAAACTCTTACGTGGCTTTGATGAAGAAAGCATCTATGCAACAAGGTATGCTGTGCTTACTGCAGAATACCGTAGCCTGATTTCTCTTAATTCATACTTTTTCTTTTTCGTGGATGGTGGGATGGTTAAAAACAGGTTCCAGGAGATTAATGTAAATAATAATTTTTTTGCTGCCGGCCTGGGGCTGGTTTATGAAACAAAAGCCGGATTATTGAATATCAGTTATGCACTTGGTAAAAGGAATGATGTAAAATTTAATTTCAGTAATGCTTCCAAACTGCATTTTGGTTATGTTAATTACTTTTAAAACTTTGCTTACCGAAAACTATTTTTGCATAGAAATTATTCTAGTATGTTGAAGCAGGCCATATTGTTATCCTTTTTATTTACCCTGTTAACCAATTACTGTTTAGCCCAAAAAAAGGATTCACTCTTACCGGAAAATGCAAACAGCAGTCTGCTCGATAGTTTACCGGTAAAAGACAGCCTGTTAATTCTCAATAATCCTGTTAACCAGGTAACGGTGATTGACAGTGTACAACATCCCCTTCAAAAAATACTGGATGACAATCTTTATTTAAACAGTAGCAAAAATCCATTAAGTTTTATACAAAGCAAGAAGAAAGTTGAATCCAGGGATATTCTTTTTTATACCTTGCTCCTGCTTGTTTTTGTATTTGCATTGTTAAAGTACTTTTATTCACGCTATTTAACCAACTTGTTCAGGGTTTTCTTTAATACATCCCTGCGGCAAAGCCAGTTAACTGATCAGTTATTACAGGCAAAACTTCCTTCATTATTGTTCAATATCTTATTTATACTTATTGGCGGAGCTTACCTATACCTGGTTTTAAACTACTTTGGAAAATTGGAAACCCATTCAAAAGGGCAGGTGATATTAATCTGTACAACCAGCCTGGCATTGATCTATTTCGTTAAATATCTCGTTATAAAATTTACTGGATGGATAACCGGTTATAAACAGGAGGCAGATACATATATTTTCATTGTATTCCTGATAAACAAAATTGTTGCCATTTGCCTGATACCACTATTAGTGATAGTCGCTTTTTCAGACAAAAAGATTGTTGATATTGCCCTTGTTCTTACTTATGTGATAATCGGATTGATGGTTTCATTGCGTTATTTCAGGTCATATAACCTGCTTCAAAACCGCCTGAAAGTGAGCAGGTTTCATTTTTTTATTTATATAATCGGGATAGAAATTATTCCCCTTGCGGTAATTTACAAGGCTGCTTTATTGTTTATGAGTAAAAATTTATAATTTTGCATATCCATTGGAGAAATAAGTATGATAAAAAAGGATTTAAAAAAGACTGTTGCTTCAAATATAAAGGTTAAAAAAATACTTATTACCCAACCTAAACCGGAAGGCGTAAAATCTCCATATTATGATCTTGCCAGTAAACATGGTTTAGCACTTGATTTTCATCCGTTTATTGTTGTTGAAGGTATACCGGCCAAAGAATTCCGTAAACAAAAGATCGATATTGCTGCATATTCTGCAGTCATTTTTACAAGCCGGAACACAATCGATCATTTTTTCAGGATCTGCGATGAAATGAAGGTTACTGTATCTCAGGAAACAAAATATTTCTGTATTACGGAAGCCGTTGCCCTCTATCTTCAAAAATTCATCTTATACCGTAAAAGAAAGGTATTTTATGGTGCCGATGGTGTTAACAAAAGTTTATTTGATGTAATAAATAAACATAAAGACAATGAAAAATTCCTCTATCCCTGTTCAGAATCCTTTGACAGTGAAGTAACGAACTGGCTTAAAAATCACCATTGCGAATATGCTATACCGGTTTTATATAAAATCATCAGCAACGATATTAAAGATGTAATTGCCCGTGAGTATGATGTGATTTGCTTTTTTACGCCCGGAGGTGTAAAAAGCCTCATGGAAAACTTCCCTAAATACAAGCAGAACGGTACAAAGATCGGCGCTTTTGGTGCCAATACTTTCAAAGCTGCAGAAGATGCCGGATTGAAACTTGATATTAAAGCGCCGTTGCCACAGGCTCCCAGCATGATCAGCGCTTTGGATAATTTCCTCTCTTCAGAAAATAAGAAATAGACCAAACCAGTCATGCTGAGGTACAAAGCATCTCACGTAAGATTTCTCAATAGTATATTTCATTGCAACCGCATTTGTTTAATTTTAACAAATGACTGAGAAACATCCCAATAAATTAATCAACGAAACAAGTCCTTACCTGCTTCAGCACGCCTATAATCCGGTTCAATGGAATCCATGGTGCGAAGAAGCTTTGGATCTGGCAAAAAAAACAGGTAAGCCAATTCTTGTGAGTATTGGTTATGCAGCTTGCCATTGGTGCCATGTTATGGAACGGGAGAGTTTTGAAAATGAAGAAACAGCCAGGTACATGAACGAACATTTCATCAATATAAAAATTGACAGGGAAGAACGCCCCGACCTTGATCATATCTACATGGATGCAGTTCAGGCTATGACAGGAAGCGGTGGCTGGCCATTGAATGTTTTTCTTACTCCTGATGGGAAACCGTTTTACGGCGGTACCTATTTCCCGCCTGTAAAGGCTTACAACAGGTCTTCCTGGAAAGATGTTTTAATGAACATTCAGGATGCCTGGGAAAACCGGCGGGAAGAAATGGAAGCTCAGGCAGATAAATTAGTTAACCACATCAGTCTTTCCGGCAATTTAATCGGCAAGAGCAATACTCCTGAAACTGCTGATGCTGGTAATAACTTTACAACAGAACATTGCGATATCATAGCAGCCAATATTTTAAAATCAGCAGATAAAATTTATGGTGGATTCGGTGCTGCACCCAAGTTTCCGCAGACATTCTCCATTCAGTATTTAATTGCATACGGTCATTATTTTAACAATGAAGATGCATTAAAACAGGCCGGGCTTTCTTTAAGGAAAATGCTGGAAGGCGGAATTTACGATCACCTCGCCGGAGGTATGTCGAGGTATAGCACAGACAGGCAGTGGCTGGCACCCCATTTTGAAAAAATGTTGTATGATAATGCTTTACTGGTAAGTGTATTGGCAGATGCTTACCAGCTTACGGATGATATTTATTATGCAGATGCAATCCATAAAACCCTTGGTTTTTTTATCAGGGAGATGAAACACCATGAGGGAGGTTTTTTTGCAGCATTGGATGCCGACAGTGAAGGTGTGGAAGGTAAATTTTATGTTTGGGATAAGAAAGAGATAGATGAAATACTGTGTGAAGATTCCGGGCTTTATTGTAAATGGTTCAGCATATCGGAAAAAGGAAACTGGGAAGAAAAGAACATCCTGCATATTTCAGAAAATGAAAGTGCATTTGCAGTAGCTAACAATATGGATGTTCAGGGCCTGAAAAATTTTATAAGTAAGTGCAATAAAAAGTTACTTGTAATTAGAAACAATCGTCCCAGGCCATTAACAGATGATAAGATACTACTTGGATGGAATGCCCTGCTGATCACATCATTTTGTAAAGCATTTGCATCAACAGGTAAAGAACGATACAGAACGGAAGCTATTGAACTTTTTGATTTTATAACAGATAAATTCTCTGTAAATGGAATGGTTTGTATGCATACGTATAAGAACAACCAGGCCAGGTACCCTGCATTCCTTGATGATTATGCTTATCTTATTCAGGCATGTATACAGTTACAGGAAATAACCTCAAACCAGCAGTACCTTATACATGCGCAAACGCTTACACAATATGTTACAGACAATTTTGAGGATACAGACAGCGGCTATTATTACTATACTCATGCAAAGCAAACAGATGTTATTACCAGGAAAATAGAATTCTATGACGGGGCCGTACCATCAGGCAACAGCATAATGGCAGAAAACCTATATTACCTGTCGGTTGTTTTTGAAAACAGCAATTGGTTCAACAGAGCTCAGAAAATAACAACAGCACTAACAGAAGCAGTTGTAAAATATCCCACTTCTTTTGCCGTTTGGGCATTGCTGATCTTAAAAAGGGTAATAGGAATTAATGAGATTGTTGTTACAGGAAATGATATAGAACAAATACATAAAGAAATGTTAAGATTGTACCTGCCCGATAAAATATTTCAGAGTAGTAGCAATGAAGTAAATGGGTTTCCATTACTGAAGGATAAGAACTATGTAAGCGGAACTAACATATACCTGTGCCGTGATTTTGCCTGTATGGAGCCTGTAAACACTATAAATCAGCTCAAATTATTGTTGAAAAAACCTGTTTATTAACATGTAAGTTCACAATAATTAAATAATTTAGCCGTTAATCAGCAATTGAGTAGAAATTGTGTGAAAAAAATAATCTTTATGAACAAACCCAAAATGATAATAATTCAAAATAATCATTACATTTGCCCATTACCCTCAAAGTTTAAAACAATGACTAATCGGTTATTCTACTTGATAGCCTTGGTAGCTATCGCATCTACTAATAGTAGTTGCAGCAAAAAAAACAAGACAAGCTCATTGCCAAAGGATGGCCAGCTTCACGGTGTGGCACCAGGCTCACGTTGGTCTTTGCCTAAGCCTCCGGGTATGGTTTATATACCACCGGGTACTTTCCACATGGGCCCAAGCGATGAGGATATGAATTATGCCTATACAGCCCGCAATAAGCAGGTTTCTATTAGTGGTTTCTGGATGGATGCTACTGAGATTACAAACAATGAGTACCGCCAGTTTACAAACTGGGTTAGGGATTCCATCGCAGCTAAACTGATGGGATTTGTTAAACAGGGTTCTGATGGCAATGAATACATTGACTGGAAAAAGGCCGGCACTATCAAATGGAGTGATAAAGCAACCATAGAGAAAATTGATGCAATAGTGGTAACTCCGGACAACCGTATTTTCGGAAAAAAAGAGCTGGATGCTAAAAAAATAGTTTACCAGTCAGAAACATTCGACTACAAAGCTGCTGCTCAAAACAGGGATGTTACTATTCCGCGATCTGCATTTATTGTAAAACAACAGATTCCGGTTTATCCTGATTCACTTTGCTGGGTAAGGGATTTTGCTTATTCTTACAATGAGCCAATGGCTAAAAAATATTACAATCACCCGGCTTTTGGTAATTACCCGGTAGTGGGCGTTTCCTGGAAACAAGCAACAGCATTCTGCGAATGGCGTACTCACTACCTGAATTCTTATTTGGAGTCTAAAAAGAGGTCACCTGAGTCAGACTTCAGGTTACCAAATGAAGCTCAGTGGGAATATGCAGCAAGGGGTGGCCGTTCACAATCACCATTCCCTTGGGGTGGTCCTTATCTGAGGAATAAAAAAGGTTGCTTATTGGCAAATTTCAAACCTGGCCGGGGAAATTATCCTGAAGATGGAGGTTTTTACACAGTTAGGGCTGATGCTTACTGGCCTAACGATTTTGGTTTATATAACATGGCAGGAAATGTTGCTGAATGGACGTCTTCTTTATATTATGAAGGTGGATATAGTTTCCAGCATGACATGAACCCTGATATTCGCTGGAATGCAAAAGATTCAGATCCCCCGCGTATGAAGCGTAAAGTATTGCGTGGCGGAAGCTGGAAAGATGTAGGTTTTTTCCTTCAAACAAGCACACGCAGTTATGAATACCAGGACACAGCTAAATCTTATATAGGATTTAGGTGTGTGATCGATTTACCCCCCGCATCCAAAAAAAGGTAATAAATAGCAAAATTCTAATTTAATTTATTGTACAGTAACCCGTTTTTTAATTATTTAAAAAACGGGTTATTTTTCGAAAGATTTTAATAAAACAATTATTCAAACAATCCCCAGTTAAAACTTTAAAACTTTAAAACACATGTCAGTAAAAATCCCTTCTAATGTAAGTAAATGGATGGACGTAGGCGTTTCAATCGGAGCAGCAGCAGTTATTTTCGGAGCATTACAGAAAATCCTTCACACCCCAATTGCAGATACCTGGTTAAAGATAGGTCTGTATACTGAGGCTGTGATCTTCTTAACTTATGGTATTTTATATTTGGTGTATCCACCGGTAAAGGAAGAGTATGAAGGGAAGCCTAAGTTGGCAACAGCAGGCAATTCTGCTTTGAATAATATGGATAAAATGTTACAGGATGCAGATATTACTCCTGCTAACCTGAAAAAGCTTGGAGAAGGTTTCCAGAAATTAGGAACAACTGTTTCAGGAATTTCTGATGTAAGTGATGTTGTTAAATCAACCGGCGATTTCAGTGCTAAAACAAAAGAAGCGACAGCTGCTATCAGTACGATGGCTACTGCGTTCTCAAGCAGTGCTAATACCATGCAGTCATTCAACACAGCATCTGAAAGTGCTAAAGGATTCCACGAACAAGTTCAGGTTTTAACTAAAAACCTGGGTTCACTTAACACTATTTATGAACTGGAATTAAAAGAAAGTAATAACCATTTGAAGGCACTGAACAGCTTCTATGGTAAGATGGCTGAAGCAAGTCAGGCTATGATGAACAGTGTTGATGATGCTAATAAAGCTAAAGAAGAAATTGGTAAACTGGCTAATAACCTGGGTAAATTGAATGCTGTTTATGGCAATATGCTAACAGCAATGCAAGGCAGGTAATTACCAGAGAGAATACGATCCAAACAACATTGAATAAAAACATTTAAATACTAAATAGTTATGGCTTTACCTAAAGAGCCCCGGCAAAAGATGATCAACATCATGTACCTGGTGCTTACAGCGCTGCTTGCATTGAATGTGTCATCTGAAATTCTAAACGCTTTTAAAGTAGTGGACAAAAGTTTGATGCTGTCAAATACTAATCTTGATGGCGCAAATAAAACATTGTTCCAGTCTCTTGATGCCAAATTAAAAGATCCGATGACAGCCGAAAAAGCAAAGCCATGGAATGAAAAGGCGTTGCTTGCAAAAGCTGAATCTGAAAAAATGGATAAATACATCGAAGAACTTAAAGTTGAACTGAAAAAAGAAGCAGGTTCAAAAATGGTTGAAGGGAAAGAACAATTTAAAGAAGATGACCTGGAAGCGGCTACCCGTCTATTCGGAAATGGGGAAGGTGGAAAAAATAAAGGTGTGGAATTTGAGAAGATGCTGGTTGATTACAGGAAGAAAATGCTGGCAATCGATCCGGAAATTGCAAAGGAATTTGCTACATCACTGGCAGTAGAAGACATGGAAAAAAACAAGACTGTTGGCCAGGATGGAAAAACAAAAGAATTTACGGAGGCGTTTTTTCACATGACACCAACAGTAGCTGCATTAACATTATTGAGTAAATTCCAAAACAACGTTAAAAATGCTGAAAACCAGGTGGTAACTTATTGCCACACCCAGGTTGGAGCAGTTAAAGTTGTTTATGATCAGTTTGCAGCGTTGGTTGGACAAAGTTCTAACTATGTAATGCCGGGTGAAGACATGGAAATTACAGCAGGTGTTGGAGCATACAGTAAAGCAGCACAACCGCAAATTACCATTGCAGGTTCCGGAGCAGCAATTGATGCCGATGGCCGTGCTGTTTATAAATTTAAAGCAAGTGGTGCCGGTCCGCGTACAGTACCCGTAAACGTTACTTACACCAAACCAGATGGAACAAAAGAATCAAAATCATTTGATGTAAAGTATACAGTTGGTACACCTGGTGGAGCAGCAGTAATGCTTGATAAAATGAACGTGTTTTATATTGGTGTTGATAATCCGGTTACCATTGGTTCTCCAACAGGTTGGGATAAAACTACAGTTAGTATGGCAGGAGGAGCAATCTCCGGATCAGGTTCCAACAGAACAGTTAGGGTTACAGCTGTTGGTCCTGCAAGCATCAGCGTAGTGGCTGATGGTAAACCAAGCAAATTTGAATTCAGGGTTAAGAGAATTCCTGATCCGATATTTAAAGTGGCTGATGGTAAAGTAAGGATGCCTTCTGTTACTTTCAAAAGCCAGCAATATTGCCGTGCAGACCTGGAGAACTTTGATTTTGACCTGAAATTCACCATCGTTAGTGCAACAGTATATTTTTCAGGTGCTGGTTTTCCTAACGTAGCACAATCATCAATAGCAGGTAACAGCCTTGCACCACTTTCTGCATTTATTTCGCGTTGTGGACCTGGTTCTGTTGTTACTTTCGATAATATTAAAGTACAGGGACCAGATGGCGTAAGGTCAATTGATGGTAAATCAATAGCATTATATTAAAATATATCACTATGAAAAAGCAGTTTTTAAAATTTTTCTTACTGGCAGTTTTACTTGGAGGGTTTGCACAGGTTGCTGAAGCGCAAAAAAAGCGTACAGCTACCAAGCGTTCTTCAACACGTAAAACGACAAAAACAAAAACAAAGGCAAGCATTCAGCCTACAACAGCAACGGCAGACACTGTTGCAGTAGCTGCTGCAGTTGTTGAACCACCGGTTAACGATAGCCTTCCAATTAAAGCAGTAAAGAAATCTTTAAGGCCTGATGAAGCTGTTGAAACTACCGTATTACGGGAAAGGATACCGCTTCCTTATGAACATCTTCGTGCAGATGATGCAGTTTACCGCCATAAGATATGGAGGGAAATTGATACAAGGGAAAAAATAAATAATCCTTTTAATTACTCAGCTGATGAGGATAACGGAAACCAGCGTTTCATATCAATTCTTTTAAAAGCAATTCAAGACAGTGCTGTAACTGTGTTCAGTAATATTGATGACAGGTTCACTACTCCGATGACAAAATCGGAAGTAGCGAAAATTATCGGTGGTGATGAAATTGATGTTCCAATAATTGACTCTAATGGAGTTACTGTAGGAACTAAAAAAATGCGCCCGGAAATTAACCTCGATTCATTTTACAAATTCAGGGTAAAAGAAGAAGTGATTTTTGATAAAGAAAGCTCCCGTTTATTTTGGAGGATTCTTGGAATTGCACCTGTAAAAAATGTAATCACATCTATGGGCGTTAATCTTGGTGAAACAGAATTATTCTGGGCTTATTATCCCGATATGAGGCCTGTATTTGCCAAGTATGAAGTGTATAATGGCAAGAACTACGGCGCACGTATGAGCTGGGAGGAATTATTTGAAACCAGGATGTTCTCCGGAAGAATTATCAAA
>JAGPDJ010000268.1 GCA_018057635.1 Ferruginibacter sp.
CAGGAAACCACCAATGATGGCAAATAACGCAGCATTGGAAGTTGTTTTTTTCCAGAAAAAACCCAGGATGAACATGGCAAAAATACCTGGAGAAACAAATCCTGTATATTCCTGGATATATTGAAATCCCTGTTTGCCTTCACCCATCAGTTTTTCACCCAGTAACAGTGATAGCAAGATAGCCAGCATCATCGAAACAATAACAGCAAGTTTTCCAACACTCACTAATTTCTTCTCATCCGCATTTTTATTGATGGCTTTTTTATATACATCCAGCGAAAAAATAGTTGCAATGCTGTTTGCTTTTCCGGCAAGCGATGCAACGATAGCAGCCGTTAATGCCGCAAATGCTAGCCCTTTTAAACCAGTAGGTAATAAATTCAGCAAGGAAGGATATGCTTTATTCACATCAACAATGCCATTCGAATCAAGCATTTCGGTATGGAACATTCCTTTTTGGTATAATACATAAGCAGCAATACCGGGTAACACAACTATTACCGGCATCAGTAATTTCAGGAATGCTGCAAAAAGCAGGCCCTTCCTTGCTGTTGGAAGATCGGCGCCTAATGCCCTTTGTGTGATGTACTGGTTACATCCCCAGTAATTCAGGTTTGCGATCCACATTCCTCCCAGTAAAACGGAAAGGCCGGGAAGATCCATATAATTATCATTTTCCCTGTTAAAGATCAGGTGAAAGTGATCATTGGCTTCTGTAGTAAGTATGTTGAATCCGTTAAGCAAACCTGTTTGCCCCGATTTTTCTGCAACTAAATTCAATGCAATATAAGTTGCCACCAATCCCCCCAGTACCAGGAAAAATACCTGTATAACATCTGTGTAACCAATTACTTTCATACCACCGAGGGTGATGATGATTGCAAACACTGCCAGTAACCCAATGCATAAATGAATGTTCAGCCCGGATATACCATGTATGGCAAGTGCACCGAGGTAAAGTATCGACATGAGGTTTACAACTACATACAACATCAGCCAGAAAACTGCCATGATCATGGCAACCGTTCCGTTATATCGCTGGTTTAGGAACTGCGGCATAGTGTATATCTTATTCTTCAGGTAAACCGGTATGAAGAATATGGCTACTATTATGAGCGTAGCAGCAGACATCCATTCATAAGCAGAAATAGCCAATCCCATTTTAAAACCGCTTCCACTCATGCCAATGAATTGTTCTGCAGAAATATTGGATGCAATGAGCGAAGCGCCAATGGCCCACCAGGTTAAAGAACCTTCAGCCAGAAAATAATCATGCGATGCAGAAGTTGATTTTTTGTTTTTCTTTCTATACACCCAGTATCCATATCCGGCTACAACAATGAAATAAAAAAGAAATACCAGGTAGTCATTGGTTTGAAGTGTGTACATGTTCGCTTCGTTTTGGTCTGTAAATAATTAAAATAAATAGCCACAAATGCTCAAAGCCACAAAGTAACCCTAAGGGTTAAGTGCATATTCCGGTTCCGTTTTCAATAGATGCTATATAAGCTGTTAGTGGAAGGTTCATTGCTTCTTTATAAGCAAAGCTGATATCTTTCACCAATTTTTCAATGGCATCTTCCTGCACCAGGTTTATGGTACATCCACCAAAACCGCCACCCATCATTCGTGCACCTGCAACGGATGGGATATTCTTCACATATTCTACCAGGAAATCCAGTTCTTTGCAGCTAACATCATAAAAATATCGCAGTCCGTAGTGGGTCTGGTACATTTTAGCACCAAGCGATTTGATATCTCCGCGTGCAAGGTCTTCACAGGCTTCCAGCAAACGTCTATTTTCCTGTACCACATATTTGCATCGCTGGTACACCAGGGGTTCGATGGGTTCAACAAATTGCTTTAACATATCTAACGTAACATCTCTTAAACTTTTTACATCCGGATGATGTTGCCGGATGATTGTTACTCCTTTTTCACATTGTAACCGCCTTGTATTGTATTCAGATGCAGCCAGGTTATGTTTTACATTGGTATTTAATAGCAGGATCTTATAACCATCCAGTTTAAACGGTACATATTCATATTCAAGTGAGCGGCAATCGAGTTTTATTACATGATCCTGTTTGCCAAACATGCTTGCAAACTGGTCCATGATGCCACAATGAACGCCGGCGAATACATGTTCGGCTTTTTGAGCCAGCGGAACCAAAGACAGCCTGTTTAATCCGAGTTCAAATAGTTCATTCAAAGCAAATATGGTTACACATTCAAGTGCTGCTGAAGAGGAGAGCCCTGCCCCAATGGGAACATCCCCATCAACAACAGCATTGAAACCCGTTAATACATGCCCTTTTTTTTGTAATTGGTCTACTACACCTAAAATATAATTTGCCCACTGGGTATTTGATTTCTTAACATTCGTAATATCACCTTTAAAATTCTCATCAAAATCAGTTGCGTACAGGTTGATGGAATTGTCTTTTCTTTTGCTGATAGCGATATATATGTTTTTATCAATTGCAGCAGGTAATACAAATCCTTCGTTGTAATCGGTGTGTTCACCCAGTATGTTCACTCTGCCCGGGGAACGGAATATGACTGGTTGTTCCTGGAATTTTTCTATGAAACTGGCTTTGGTTTTGTTTATTATTAGTTGGTTCATTTTTTTGTAATCAAGGTTTATAAGTTTAGGGTTTAGATGGTTTAGAAGGTTTAGATGGTTTAGATTGTTTAGATAGTTTGTTTGTATGTGTCTTTACATCACAAATCATACATCATAAATCATTTCAAATATTTTTCACTGATTTCGTCATATATCAGGAGCAGGTTATTAGCCTTCCCGTTTTTATCAAAAAATTGTTCCCAGGTATTCAGTGGTTCCCAGATGCAACTGCCTTTTCCTCTTCCGCCCGCCACATTAAATGACAATTCATTCACTTCTTTTTTTACATGTGAATATTCTACAACAAGCACATCTTTATTATACCTTCGGGAAAGATCATCGAGGTTATAATCCAGGTCGGCAAGGGTATTGTGCCATTTAGGATAATACGATAAACCGATCACATCAAACGGAATTCCACGAAGTATCATATTGTCGAAGAAGAATTTGCTTTCGTCATTTTGTCCGCCAAGTGCAATGTGCAGCATGATACTTGTTGAAGGAGATACGGCTTTCACCCCTTGTATGCCGGCATAGATCAATTGTGCCAGGCTGTCTAAATTATTTATACTGCCGTGCGGCCATACCATACCGTGATTGATCTCGTTGCCTATCTGTACCATTTCAGGAGTTGTACCCTGGTCTTTTAATGCCTGTATCACTTGTTTTGTATAATCATACAGTGCCAGTTTTAATTCAGTAAATGATTTGTTTCGCCATGCCGCCGGCATATGTGCATGTTGCGGATCGGCCCAGTAATCGCTGTAATGAAAATCGAGTAATATTTTCATGCCGGCTGCTTTTGTTCTTTTGGCCATTTGTAGTGTATGCTGCAAGTCGCAAAATCCTTTTTTGGGAGAATAGCCACTGTCTCTTGCCGGGTCATTGAAAATGCGCAAGCGTACATAATTCAGCCCATGTTCTTTCAAAATTCGTAAGGCATCTTTTTCTTTACCATCGGTATCATAGAATTTCATGCCCTTGCTTTCCAGTTCAGGCAGATGAGAGATATCTGCACCCAGCATTTTGTCAACTTTGGTTTCTGTAAATGGCTTTACAGGATAAGGTTGTTTTGTTGCATTCACATGTGTAGCTGTGCCAGGTTGTATGGTTATGATATCAGTAGCACCTTTCCACAAACCTTCCACGTTTGCTTCAAAATGTATAACAGATTGCGATGATCCGGATTGAAGGATGACCTGGCATTTACCATTGAATAAAAACCTTTGTGCGGCAGTATCAAAATATTTATCCCGTTCATGGCTGCTTGGGTTACCATTACCAACGCCGATTATTTTTGCATCACCCTGTACTGAAAAACGAACCAGGTTACCTGCATCAGGAACTTCCCGGCCCTGCCTGTCAATCACACTTATATTAATTACTGTAGCATCTTTTCCATCTGCAAGCATGGTTGTTTTATAAGGGCTTACCACCACTTCAAATGGTTTTCCGGTGGTTTCAACTTTGGTAGATAGTTTTCTGCCTTCTTTGTATGCAACTGCTTCCAATGTTCCGGGTTCATAATTAACAAGCCATTGTAAATGCCCGTTTCCTGGCATATCTTTTTTACCCAGGCTTTTGCCGTTTAAAAATAACTCCACGTTGTCGGCATTGCTGTTTACCCAAACATCAATAGCCTGGCCTTCTTTACCG
>JAGPDJ010000269.1 GCA_018057635.1 Ferruginibacter sp.
AAGAAGCAGCTGTGCTCATTGGCATGCTGAAAGGCTTTATATATGATCCCATCCGCTCACCAAAACGTTCTATCGACAGGCGCAATACAGTAATCAACCAGATGGCAGTTGCACATCAGAAATTTCTAACACAGGCCGAAGCAGATAAACTAAAGTCAAAGCCGCTTATAACTAACTATAAAACAATTGATGAAAATATAGGTATAGCACCATATTACAGGTCGGTTCTGGTAACAGTTTTAAAAGACTGGGCTAAAACACATATCAACCCGAAAACCGGAGATCCGTATAATATCTACCGGGATGGGTTAAAGGTTTATACAACCATTGATTCCAGGATGCAGAAGATGGCAGAAGAAGCTGTACAGCAACACATGCCGGTGGTGCAGAAAAAACTGGACTATTACTTTAAACTCAGGGGCGATAAAATGTGGAAGGGCCACGAAAATGTTATTGAATCGGCCATGAAATTTACAGAACGCTGGAAAAATATGGCCGAAGATGATATTGATCCGGAAGTTATCCGAAAGTCGTTTAATGTACCGGTGAAAATGAAAATTTTCAGCTGGTCGGGCAATGAAAAACATGAGAAGGATACGGTGATGACACCATTCGATTCTATCAGGTATCACAAACAATTATTACAGACTTCCTTTGCTGCCATTGATCCTGCAACCGGTGAGATCAAATGCTGGGTTGGCGGAATTGATTACAAATGGTTCAAGTTTGACCACGTAACGGCAAAACGCCAGGTTGGTTCTACCTTTAAACCATTGCTGTATACATTGGCGGTTACGGATGCGGGTTATACACCCAGTACATATATTGAAGGCGGCCCGCTTACACTGAGCGGTAAAACGATCAATACCCGCGGTGGCTCAATGGCCAATTGCCTGGCCTGGTCGGTGAATGGTGCTGCCTGGCACCTAATGGCCATCATAGGTGTGAAAAGAACAATTGAATTTGCACAGGCATGTGGTATCAAAACTAAACTGCCTCCATATCCTTCTATTGCATTGGGAGCAGCAGAAATTCCGATGCTTGAAATGCTGCAGTCATTTACCATGTTCCCAAACAAAGGATATAACACCACACCTGTTTTCCTTACCCGTATAGAAGACAAGAATGGTAATTTACTCCAGGATTTTCCTTTGGCACAAAGTAAGCAGGTAATTGGAGAAGCAGATGCATACACCATGGTGAAAATGATGCAGGGAGTGATTGCAATTGGTACTGCCAGGAGAATAAACAGTTACAATATACCTGTTGAAAAAGCAGGAAAAACCGGTACCACTAATGGCAATACAGATGGTTGGTTCATTGGTTATACGCCAGAATTACTGGCAGGTACCTGGGTTGGTTGCGAAGACCCGTTCATTCCAATTTACCAGAACAATGGAGGTGGTGCAGAAATGTCGGCGCCTAACTGGGGTTTATTCATGAGTAAAGTTTATGCTTCCAAGAAATTGAACTATGGCCGTGTTGAAAAATTCACAGAACCGGCAGAACTCAAGAATGATCCTATTTATGCCGATGCGAATTTTGAAAATGTTTTCAACAGCGGTGACAGCCTGCAGGAAAATGAGGATGATAATTCAGGCGATTTTTTCAATGAAGGGAAAAAAGAAGAGCTGATCCTTTTTGATGATAATAATGCTGCAGAAAAAAATAAAAAGAAAACAGATACTGTTCCGGTATCGAAAGATCCCAAAAAAGATGAAGTAAAGCCCAAGGCAACTTTGAATAAACCTGATAATAAAAAGGCTGATGAAAAGGGTAAGGTCAAATCGGCAAATGATTATTGATTTAGCTTATAGATATTTCATGTTACAATCACTAGAGGTTATTTATTAAGCCTGGAATAAATAATGGAATCATAATAGACCCCGTCATAATAATAATTTTCTTTGAAGAATGCTTCTTTTTTAAAATTACAACTTTCCAGTAAGGCAGCAGAAGCGAGGTTTTCCGGATTGATATTCGCTTCAATGCTGTGCAGTTTCATCGTATTAAATGCGTAATCAATTACTGCAAGCAGCGCTTCTTTCATGATTCCTTTTTTCCAATGGGCAGGATGTAGAAGATAACCGATCTCTGCCCGGTGATGTGCTTTAATTATTTGCCAGTAACCAATATTGCCGATCATTTCTTCCGGGGATTCTTTTAATGTGATCACCCAGAAAATGGCTTCATTCTTTTCCTGCAGCTGTAATATTTCTTCCATTTTGGCCCTGGTGGCATCAACAGATTCATCTGGTGCCCGGTTAAAATGTGCTGTTACCAGTTCATTGCTTCGTAGATAAAACAGGGTATCAGCATCATCCGGTGACAAAGCCCTGAGCAACAGCCTGTTTGTTTTTATTACAGGGAATGGTGTGAAATTTAAAGAAATCATCAGTTTTTTTAAAAGGAAAGATAAATAATTCTGAATATTTCAGGCTTTACAAGTTCATGATGTATTTTATTTTTGTTTATTGCATTGCCTAGCTTTGTTTATGAATTTTGAATTGAGTATAATATCAGATTACAAATAAGGTACAATTGAAATGATTTAATTTTTAAAAAAAAATGATTTGAATCTAACAAGAATGAAAAGAATTTTAAATACCTGTTTACTGTTTACCTTTTTAATGGGTTACCTGGAATGGGGAAAGGGTAGCCATTTATTTATCTTCCAGGGTGAAGCCGAAGTGTTTTCCAAAGCGCTTAAAGAACCACTATCTGTATTACATCCTTTTATTTTAATTCCCTTTTTCGGGCAGCTCATGTTATTGTTCAGTATTTTTCAAAAATCTCCCTCACGTTTTCTTAGCCTGGCCGGCCTGTCCTGTTTGGGCCTGCTGATGGTATTTCTTTTTTTTATAGGTGTAAGCGTGCCGAATATTAAAATATGGGGATCAACGATACCTTTTATCATCACTGGTTTTTTTGTTTTAAGGTATAACTGGAAGCGTGAGGTAGTTGACTGATTTTAAAAATGTAATACAACCTGTTTATAAAAGCAGATCCGCATAAAATAATGTTTACTATTTTGAAAATAATTTTATGATCATAAATCTGATCTATGGGTGTACGGAAAAAAGCAGCTGAAAAACCTGAACCGAACAGTTTAAATGCTTCACAGTTCATCCGTGAGCTGTGTGCTTTGGAAAGGAAGCAGGTTGCCGTTAATGCAAAATATTTCAGAGATACAGATAATACAAATATTATATTGGGCGTACAGATGTCAGCTAGTTTTGCGATGGCAAAAAAGTACATGCGAATGCCCATGACTCAAATAAAAGTACTGCTGGCTAATAATTATTATGAAGTGAGAATGGGTGCAATAAGCATCATGGATTTTCGTGCCAGGGATAAAAAGATCACTGAAGAAGACAGGAAAGCGCTTTTTGATCTATATATCAGCATGCATAAGCATATTAATAACTGGGATCTTGTTGATCGTGGTGCGCCTTATATTGTTGGAGGATTTCTATATGACAAACCAAGAACAATATTATACAAACTGGCAAGGTCAAAAAATATTTGGGAGCGAAGAACATCCATCGTAGCAACTTATTATTTCATCAGGAAAGGAGAAACTGAAAATACTTTTAGCATTGCCGGTATATTGGTAAACGACAAGGAAGACCTCATCAATAAAGCGGTTGGCAGCTGGATAAGGGAAGCGGGCAAATACAATCCTGGAAAACTGGTTGACTTTCTGAGTAAATATGCATCAACAATGCCCAGGGTTACCCTGAGATATGCAATAGAGAAATTAGAAAAAAGTGAGAAAAGTAAATATTTAAACATGCAGGTAAAATAAGTATTGAAACATGTATTCAGAAGGAATTGCCTGTAAGTTATTTATGACAGCATTCCTTATGTCAATTTCAGTATAGTAAGGAATTAAATATTATTATTTAACGCTAACCCATCAGTTAACCTCATGCGATATGCATTCATAGCAGTGGTTCCAAGTTTTTTTAACAGGCGATAGTTTACTATAATGCCAACAGGTGCTCCAATAATTGGTATCAGTTGCGCCATTTTTGCAAGATCAATATAGTCCCTGTATTCTTGTTGAAAATTCCGCCAGTCAAATTGTTCTAAATCATGGGGAAGCATTTTACTATTTTCGTCCCAATTTTCCATTTTAAGATAAATTTCTTTTCTGTGTGCTTGGCTGGAAAATGCAAGTTCAAATATATGCAGGATATATACCCGTTCTTTATAATCATTTACATTAAAACCGTAAATGGCAGCAATATCGAAC
>JAGPDJ010000270.1 GCA_018057635.1 Ferruginibacter sp.
GAACTGGCTTCTAAAATGACAGCCCAAGATTGGATCAGCATGTATGAGAAAAACTATAAAAGATAAAATATGAAAAAGATAATTTTAATTGTGGCAATACTGTCTTCTTTACAGGCAAGGGCACAGGAATCTACCAATATTGCCCGCAAAGAATACCTGGCTGTACTAACATTAACAGAAAGGTACAAGGATGATAAAAACTGGGGTAAACCGGAAAAGGATATTATTGGTGAACATTTTCAACGCCTGGGTTACATGAAGCAGGAAGGAATTGTTGTAATGGCCGGCCGCACTCAATTAGAATCAAATGATCCTTATATGATGGGATTGGTGATCTTTTATGCAAAAGATGATAAGGAAGCTTTGCAATTCATAATGGATGACCCTGCTGTAAAAGGGAATATCATGCTGGCGAAAGTACATCCCTATGGAATTGCAGTAGGAAAATGTGATTGATGTTTTCTTCTCCTAAACGCACGCCGTTGCCTGGTCTCCGACCAACGGGATAAGTACTTCATATTCTATTGAAAGGATAGAAGTAAAAAGATGCGATTGGATTTTTAATTTGTATGAGGGGTTAACTACTATATTCAGCAGCTATAAAATTATTTTTAATGAGCAATGTCTCAATCGATAAAGCAACACAAACACAGATTACCAATATTGAGAAAAATACCGGTAAAAAACTGGATGAATGGATCGCAATTGTAAACGGATCTGGTCTTACTAAACATGGAGAACTGGTTAATTTCCTGAAAGAAAAACACGGCTTTACCCATGGCAATGCCAATACCATTGTACATTTTGCAAAACAAAGCCATGCAGGCGCTGCAGAGAACAGCAATGACCTGGTTGTTGAACAATATATTGGCAAACAAAACCTGAAGCCATGGTATGATAAAATTATGACTGCAATAAATGGATTTGGGAATGATATAGAAGTTGCACCTAAGAAAGCGTATGTAAGTGTGAGAAGAAAAAAGCAATTTGCTATTATTCAGCCTTCAACCAAAGACAGGCTTGATGTAGGCATAAATATTAAAGGACTGGAACCTGCCGGTACCTTACTGGCATCAGGAAGCTGGAATGCCATGTGTACTCATCGCATAAAAATTGAGTCAGAAACAACCATCAATAAAGAACTGATTAACTGGATTAAGCTGGCTTACGAACAGGCAGGATGAAAATATTATTTATTATATTTTTTTTAGTCATATCAGTTTTAACTGAGGCGCAATCGAAATGGAAGATTGCTTATGTTCATTGGGTGGACACAGTAACCAGTGAAAACCGGCTGAATACAATGGATATAGATGGAAGCAATATACAAACTGTTATTGATTATCCCGGTAGTTCATGGATGCCATTGGTATTTGATAATAAGATTTGGTTTCATATAGAAAAGGATACAGCCGGTAAGAGAAAAGGATTATATATTTATGACCAGGAAAAAGAACATTACCTGTTTGATGCAAAAGGCTTGTACCAGGACATCAGCCTGGATACAAATTCAAATATGTATGCAGGTGGTTTTTTACACAAAGCAGAGGGCCGGTTAAAATCACAATATGATATTTTTCTGTTTAACGAAAACGGGAGTTTCAAAAAAGCTATTACAAGCGATACAGCCATTGACCTGGAACCATGGTTTTCACCAGATGGGAAACAACTGGTATTCCGTAGCAATCGTGACAGGAATCCCAAAAGCTGGGCAGAATTTGAAATTTATATAGTCAATTCAGATGGTAGTGGATTAAAACGGCTTTCTTACAATCCTGATACAACCAAAAATGTTTTGCGCAGTGCAAACCCCTGTTTTACTCCAGATGGCAGAATTGCGTACACGGCATTCTTCCATGGAACATATCGAATCATGATTATGAACACCGATGGTACAGGATTAATGCCTTTGTTTAAAATGGATGAACTGGAACAAACAGGTTTTAATTTTTCAGCCGATGGAAAATTAGTGGTATTTACAGGAAGAAAAAAAGGAGCGGGAAATGCTGATATATATCTTATTAACTCAGATGGAACGGGCCTTAGACAATTAACCAATGACTGGAAAAGGAAAGTGCAGCCTTTTTTTATAAAAGTAAAATGAGAAACATGAAGGCAAGTAAATATAAAATACCAGTTTCTTTTGCTTTGAATTTTAAAGCAAACTGGTTAAGAAAAATGTCCTTCCTTTTTTTAATTATTTCTTTTATACAACAATCATTTGCACAAACCTTACCGGATGAATTATATCTTACACAGCTAAAAACGGCAGAAGCGTATTACCGGCTTAACCAGGTTGGTGATGCAATCAATATTTTGAATGCTGTACCGGTACAGCATAGAAATTTTGAATGGCACTTGTTGCATGCAAGGCTAGACAGAAGTATTCAAACATTAAAAACGCATACCAAAGCTGTTGTAGCCATTGCGGCAAGCAGAGATGGAAAATATATTGCTACAGGGTCTGCTGACAATACGATCATCATCATGGATGCAGTCACTTTTTTGGAACTAAAAAAAATAAGTATTCACAAAGCACAGGTAACCTCACTTGATTTTTCACCAGATGGTAAAACATTGATTAGTGGTTCTGCAGATAAAACACTCAGGTTATGGGATGTTGAGAACGGATCTGAAATAAGGAATTACAATGCTGAATTCAAACAGGGCATTTACCAGGTGAAATTCAGTGAAGATGGAAAAATGATTGCTGTTGTTTCCTGGGAACTGAGTGAAGGGAATAAATTTCCCGTAGTTGGATTTGCAAAAGTGCTGGACGTACAGTCAGGAAAATTGATTCAGCGGTTTAATACCGATGACCATCCGGCGTCTGCTGTTAAGTTTTCTGCCAACGGGAATAAATTATATACCGGAACCTGGGGTTTCCAGGTAAAACAACATGATTTAGCTAACGGGCAGGCTGACTGGAATTATGACATGCGAAAATTTGATTATTACACGGCAGTACAGAGCATGGATATCAGTTCAGATAATAAATACCTTGTTTTTGGCGGCAAGGATAATAAGATCCGGCTATTGAATACCGCAGATGGAAGCCTTGTATATGTTATAGAACCATGGGAAGGCCACCGGGAATGGGTAAACGCTGTCCGGTTTTCTCCGGATGGAAAGTATTTTGCCAGCGCAGGCGATGATGGCCTGTTGAAAGTGTGGGAATCAATTTCCGGAGCTAATGTTTTCACTTTCAAAGGGCATACAGCCGCAATTAACCAGTTAGCCTGGCATAGAGATGGGAAAAGGATATTCACAACATCTTCTGATCATACAATTAAAGTATGGGATATAAATAAACCCGGGGAGGCCATTTTTAAAGCAGCAATAATTGGGCCCTGGAATGCACCGGCATCTCCTGATGGAAAACTTATAGCTTCCGTAAACAGTGATAAGGTATTTTCATTGTATGAACTTGCTACAGGCAAACAGGCTGTTTTCCTGGACAGTATCAACGCTTTTTCCTCCGTTTTTTCAGCAGATGGAGAACTGGTTGCGGCCGGTAACCGGAACTTGAATATCTATAATATAAAGACAGGCAAGAAATATGCAACAGGTAAAGGGCATTCAGCAGTAATATATGGTATGGATCATCACGCTGCTTTAAACTCATTTGCAACTGCAGGTGATAAAACCATCCGTTTATGGCGAACAGGCGATACCGCAGCTTATAGAACCATGTCAACAATTAGTTCTGTGTTTACTGTAAAATTTGCAGCAGACGGAAAAACATTGTTTGCAGGATGTACAAACGGTAAAGTGAAAATTATAAATACAGTAAGTTGGGAAACCGTTGATAGCTTACAAAGCGGCACAACCATTTTCAATATGGCAGTTTCGGCAAACGGGAAATACCTGCTAACTACCGGTAATGCAGAAGTGTTTGCCTGGAACCTGGAAAAGAAGAAAAGTATTTCGCTGAAAGGGCATACCAAATGGGTTTATGGAGCAGCCTTTCATCCAACATTACCTTTGGCTGTAACTGTTTCCTACGACCGTACAGCCAGGTTTTGGGATGTGGAGAACGGCATCAATACACTTACGTTATACGGATTTGCACATGAATTGTATACCGTATCTATAACAAAAGATGGGAAAAAGTTGGTGCTAACGGAAACGGATGGGTTGGTACATGCAATTGATTTATAGGAATGAGCAATACTTAATCAGATCAGTTTATATATCTCCATGATATCAGTCAGAATTTTTCTGAAATCAATTTTCAGGTCTATCAGTTTTCC
>JAGPDJ010000271.1 GCA_018057635.1 Ferruginibacter sp.
GCTTTGGAAGCATCATCAGATCCGCTTGCACGGTGATTCGTCAGCTTTTTTGCTTCTGTTGCATTTACAACAAGGTCTCCTGGTTTAATATGCTCGGCAATGATCTGTCCAGCATATACTTCATCTCCCGGATCTACAAAAAACCTTCCCCTGTCCTGCAATTTATCAATAGAATATGCGGTCGTTTTTTCTGTTGTCTTGGAAAGCAATACCCCATTATTCCTTCCAGGTATCACACCTTTCCATGGTTTGTATTCACTGAAACGATGTGCCATCACTGCTTCACCGGCTGTGCTGGTAAGCATATTGCTTCTCAACCCGATCAATCCCCTTGATGGGATCTCAAATTCAAGGTGTTGCATATCGCCCTTTGTTTCCATTACATGCATTTCGCCTTTACGTTGTGTAACCAGGTCTATCACTTTACCACTGAATTCAGCAGGAACATCAACCACAAGAATTTCATACGGTTCGCACTTGGTTCCATCAATGGTCTTTACCAAAACCTGTGGTTGTCCAACAGTTAACTCAAATCCTTCTCTGCGCATGGTTTCTATTAAAATTCCCAAATGCAGGATACCACGGCCATACACTAAAAAGCTATCCGCATTGTCACTGTCTTCCACCTTTAATGCCAGGTTCTTTTCTGTTTCTTTCATCAGCCTGTCACGCAAATGCCGGCTGGTAACAAACTTACCTTCTTTACCAAAGAAAGGTGAATTATTAATTCCGAATAACATGCTCATGGTTGGCTCATCTACACTGATAACAGGCAATGCTTCCTGTGTTTCAATATCAGAAATCGTATCGCCGATATTAAAATCATCCAGGCCTACCACGGCACAAATATCTCCTGCAAAAACTTCTGTTACTTTCTTTTTACCCATCCCTTCAAAAACATACAGTTCTTTGATCTTCATTTTCTTAACGCCGCCATCTGCCTGCATCAATGCGATCTGCTGGTTTTCTTTGATGCTTCCACGGGCTACTTTACCAACAGCGATCCTGCCAAGGAAAGAAGAGTAATCCAGTGAAGTGATCTGCATTTGGGATGCACCTGCATTTACTTTTGGCTCAGGAACAAATTCCAGGATGGCATCCAGTAAAGGAAGAATATTATCTGTTTCAGTTAATGATGTGTTCATCCATCCATTCTTGCTGCTTCCATAGATGGTAGGAAAATCCAGTTGCTCTTCTGTTGCCTCCAGGTTAAAAAATAATTCAAAAACCGCATCATGCACTTCATCCGGACGGCAGTTTGGCTTATCTACTTTATTGATCACTACGATTGGGTGTAAACCCAGCGCCAGTGCCTTTTGTAATACAAACCTTGTTTGTGGCATCGGACCTTCAAAAGCATCCACCAGTAACAAAACACCATCAGCCATTTTTAAAACCCTTTCCACTTCACCACCAAAATCCGAGTGACCAGGTGTATCAATAACATTTATCTTGATGTCTTTATAAGTTACAGATACGTTTTTACTAAAAATGGTAATACCACGCTCTCTTTCAAGGTCATTGCTGTCCATGATCAGTTCACCGGTATCCTGGTTATCCCTGAATACTTTGGTTGTGTGTAAAATTTTATCAACCAGCGTTGTTTTCCCGTGATCTACGTGTGCGATAATTGCGATGTTGCGAATGTTCATTATGTATGCTTTGTTTATACGTTTACTGGTTTACTGGTTCATTTTCAGCTAGTGGGCTTTAATAAACCATTAAACTAATAAACCAAAATGGGCGCAAAGGTACGTTTATTCAGCCGGATGGCAAGCCGATTTTCAAATTATTCACATTAAATAACGTTAATTTAAATATATAAGACGCGGAAAGGCAATACCCAATTTTCATACGTACCATATTTAACGATATATATGCATGAAGTTGAAAGTTTACCTTGCCCGGATTGTTTTAATTTTAGGCAGAATTTTTAAACCCTCCTGATGTCATCATTTAAATTACAGGCAACTTATTCTCCGGCCGGCGATCAGCCGGAAGCAATACACAAACTTACAGAAGGAATTCTGGATGGAGAACGCTATCAGACCTTATTGGGTGTTACCGGAAGCGGTAAAACATTTACCATGGCAAACGTGATACAAAATGTACAAAGGCCTACCCTGGTTTTGACACATAATAAAACCCTTGTTGCTCAATTATACGGAGAGTTTAAACAGTTTTTCCCCGACAATGCAGTTGGCTATTTTGTTTCATACTATGATTATTACCAGCCTGAGGCATACATGCCCGTTAGTAATACTTATATTGAAAAAGACCTGAGTATAAATGAGGAACTTGATAAGCTTCGGTTACAGGCAACGGCTCAATTACTCAGTGGCAGAAGGGATATTATCGTGGTTGCGAGTGTTAGCTGTATCTATGGTATGGGAAATCCAACTGAATATGAAAACGGGATCATCCGCATAAAACAGGGACAGGTTATTTCCCGCCAGGGTTTTTTACATGCACTGGTTAATTCGTTGTATCACCGCAGCCAGGGAGATTTTACAAGAGGCACTTTCCGGGTAAAAGGCGATACGGTTGACATCAACCTGCCCTATGTTGATTTTGGTTACCGCATCAGTTTTTTTGGCGATGAAATTGAAAGTATTGAAACACTGGAACTCAGCAGCGGAAAAAGGATAACCAGTGTGGAAAATGCAGCGATCTTCCCGGCAAATCTTTACCTGGCCCCGAAAGATATGCTGGTACAGGTTATCAGCGAAATTCAGGATGAATGTGCCGCACAGGTTGAATATTTTAAGAACAGCGGAAAATATATTGAAGCGCAGCGTATAGGCGAAAGGGTTGCTTACGACCTGGAAATGATCCGGGAGCTCGGCTATTGCAATGGCATTGAAAATTACTCCCGCTTTTTCGACCGCAGAAAACCGGGTGCCAGGCCATTCTGTTTACTGGACTACTTTCCAAAAGATTTTTTAACGATCATTGATGAAAGCCATCAGACCATTCCACAGGTTAGTGGTATGTATGGCGGCGACAGGAGCCGGAAACTGGTGTTGGTTGATTATGGATTCCGCCTTCCATCAGCCATGGATAACCGGCCACAGAATTTTCATGAATTTGAGAATCTTACCAACCAGACCGTTTATGTTTCAGCAACGCCCGGTGATTATGAACTGGAGAAATGCGGCGGTGTTGTTGTAGAACAAGTTGTACGCCCGACAGGCCTGCTCGATCCACCGATTGAAATAAGGCCATCACTAAACCAGATAGATGACCTCCTGGATGAAATTGATATACGTATTACCAAAGGTGACCGTGTTCTGATTACCACCTTAACCAAACGCATGGCCGAAGAAATGCAAAAATACCTGGAGCGCATCAACATTAAATCAAAATACATTCACAGTGATGTAGATACACTGGAAAGAGTGGAAATATTACGGGAGTTGAGGCTTGGTGTAATTGATGTACTGGTTGGCGTTAACCTGTTAAGAGAAGGACTGGATCTGCCTGAAGTTTCCCTTGTTGCCATCATGGATGCTGATAAGGAAGGTTTTTTGCGCAACGAACGCAGTCTAACCCAAACAGCCGGACGTGCCGCCCGGAATGTGGACGGTCTGGTAATATTTTATGCAGATAAGATGACTGACAGTATGCAACGGACCATTGATGAAACGCAAAGGAGAAGGGAAAAGCAGATCGCATACAATATCAAACATGGCATCACTCCTACTACCATCATTAAAACCAAAGAGCAGGTTTTTGCCCAGGGTAGTGTACTGGATGTAAAAGGGTATGACCCGTCGAATCCTTATGCTTTGCAAGCTGATGAGGAACTGGTAACAGTTGCAGCTGAAGAGCAGGTTGTGTATAATACGATACCGCAACTGGAAAAAGCGATTGCAAAAACAAAAAAACAAATGCAGCAATCTGCTAAAGACCTTGATTTTATGGAAGCGGCCAGATTAAGGGATGAAATGTTCCGGATGCAGCAGGAACTGGAAAATATGAAGAAATAATTAATTAGATTTTTGCTTATCTTACTTAACCTATTCATATTTAAAAACTGAGTATTTATGATAGTAATAGCACTCTACAACCTGAAAGGCGGTGTTGGGAAAACGGCTTCCTGTGTAAATCTTTCCTATTTATCTGCTGCAGATGGTTATAAAACACTGTTGTGGGATATTGACCCACAGGGTTCTTCATCATTTTATTACCGGGTGAAAACTAAAACACATCCCGGCATAAAAAAACTGATCAGCAAAGACGGGCA
>JAGPDJ010000024.1 GCA_018057635.1 Ferruginibacter sp.
CTGTCTTCTGTTACCGGGTTGGTAGCCTGTTCAGCCTGTTGATTGATCAGTAATGCTGCATATTGATAAAAATTCCTGGACTGCCCCAGCAAGTCGAGTGAAATATTGGTGATGGCAATATCCTGTTCCAGTATTGGTCCGTGTGCACACCATTCGCTGATGCGCTGTGCCATGATCAGGGTTGTATCTGCCAGGTGAAGGGTGTAGTTTATTAGATGATTGGTTGATTGGTTGATTGGTTGAATAGTATTCATGCTAAGCGCTTTTGAATTTGCTGATTGCTTTTTAAATATGCAGGTTGATTTAACTAGTAAACTAATAAACCTGCATTTCCATTACATATGTTTCACTTCATCAGGCAAATCATAAAAAGACGGGTGCCTGTAAATTTTATCTGCTGCCGGTTCATATAAACTTTCAGCATCACCCGGATCGGATGCATGAATATTTTTACTTTCCACTACCCAGATGCTGACACCTTCCTGGCGCCTGGTGTAAACGTCGCGTGCATTTTCAATGGCCATGGCTGCATCGGCTGCGTGCAGACTACCGGCATGTTTATGGTCAAGCCCGCGGCTGCTGCGGATGAATATTTCCCAAAGCGGCCATGCTTTTTCGGTAGGTTTCTTTTCAGTTGAAGCTGCAGAACCGCCTGCATTTTCTTCGGGGATATCTCCGTAGTGGAATTTTTTGATTTGGATGTTCATTGTTATTTATTTTTTATAAACACGAATTTTATGCACGAATTACACGAATTGTTTAACACGGATTACACGAATTAGGCTGCTTCCTGTTTTAAGCGGTTTGCTTTTTTTGCTGCATAAGCAATGGCGGCTTCTCTTACCCATGCACCTTCGTCATGGGCTTTGTTACGTGCCGTTAATCGTTGTTTATTGCATGGGCCATTTCCTTTAACTACACGCCAGAATTCATCCCAGTTTATTTCGCCAAAATCATAATGCTGCCTTTCCTCGTTCCATTTCAGATCGGGGTCGGGCAATACCATACCAAGTAATTTTATCTGTGTTGCGATCATATCTACAAATTGTTGCCTCAATTCATCATTGGTCTTTCTTTTAATTTTCCATTTCATGCTTTGATCGCTGTTTGTACTCTCGCTGTCTTTTGGTCCAAACATCATCAGGCTTGGCCACCACCAGCGGTTTATGGCATCCTGGCACATGGCTTTTTGTTCGGAATTGCCTTTGCTCAAAACCAGCAAAGCTTCAAAACCCTGGCGCTGGTGAAAGCTTTCCTCCTTACAGATACGTACCATAGCGCGGGCATATGGCCCGTAAGAAGTACGGCACAACATAACCTGGTTTAAAATGGCTGCACCATCTACCAGCCATCCAACGGCTCCCATATCTGCCCAGGTTAATGTAGGATAATTAAAAATGGAGGAATATTTTGCCTTGCCACTAAGCAGGTCATCTATCATTTGTTCGCGGCTTGTGCCCAAAGTTTCAGCTGCAGAATACAGGTACAGGCCATGCCCGCCCTCATCCTGTACTTTTGCTATCAGTATGGCTTTACGCTTTAAAGAAGGAGCACGGGAGATCCAATTCCCCTCAGGAAGCATACCAACTACTTCGCTGTGTGCATGCTGACTGATCTGCCTTACATTTGTTTTACGGTAAGCATCCGGCATCCAGTCTTTTGGTTCAATTTTTATTTCTTTATCAATTTTATCCTGGAAGATCTTTTCAAGGTCCTGTACATTCATAGCTGTATATTATTTTGTAAAAATAATAAAAAAACTAACAAGTGTTAGTTAAAATAACAATCAGTAGCAATAGTGGTTGAGCCGGAGTTTAAACCCAGTTGTTTTTGTGGGCCAGGCTGATGATTTGAGCCTTGCTGTTTACATGTAATTTTTGATAGATATTGGCAATGTGCTTGCGGATGGTTAAAACACTGATGTCAAGTTTGGCAGCAATGCGTTTTGCATCAAGGCCATTGATGGTAAAAAGTAAAATTTCTTTTTCGCGTTCGGTAACAAGTACATCCAGTAAATGCGGTTCGGCTGTTTTGGTTTCAGATTGCAGTTGAGATTTGCTTAACATATCCAGTGCTTTACGGGCAATAGCAGCGCTCATGGGCGCACCTCCATTTTCAAAAACATTTGTAATGGCATTGTGAAGGGCAATGGCACTTTCATCTTTAAGCAAATAACCGCTTGCTCCGGCTTTGATGGCTTCAAAAATTTTATCATCATCATCAAAAACGGTTAACACAATGAAATAAATTTCGGGATACATTGCCCGTGCGATATTAATGGTTTGAACGCCATCGAGTTCGGGCATTTCAAGATCCATGAATACAACCTGCGGCATTTTTTCATAGGGTAATCCTTTTAATTGTTCCAGGCAATCATTCCCGTTTACTGCGATGAAGCAAAAATCAAGGTCTTCAAACTGTTTTATTTTATCGGCAATACTTGCCCTGTTAACTGCTTTGTCGTCCACCAATCCTATCCGCATAGGTTTATTCATATCACGTGCTTAAGTTACAAATAGAAATTATTTTTTGTGTTATTTCAATACTTAATTTGTAGTAGAAAGATTCAGGTTAATAGTTGTTCCCGAACCTGCCTTACTGTCTATATTCAAATGTAAGCCAGATTCAGCAGCCCGTTGCTTCATGTTTATCAAACCATTTCCCTGCATTTTTTTTTCGGCAGCATTTATTCCTTTCCCATCATCTGAAATTTTAATGAGCAGCATTTTCCTGCTTTCTATAACGACTGTTATTTGCCTGGCATCACTGTGTTTTAGTGCATTGTGGATAGCTTCCTGTACAATTCTAAAAATATTCAATGCGGTATTGGAGCTGATGCGGATGTCGGTTTCTATCATTTCCTGCAGGTTGATGATAACACTGTTGTAAGATGGCTGTAATTTGTTTATATGATTTTTAATGCGGTCGCTGATACCGGTAATCGTTATGTTTTCTTTGTTTAATACCCAGATGGTATCGCGGAGTGAATTGATAATTTCAAGAGAATGCTGCTGCAGGTTATGCAAAGCGGCACTGTTTTTTTCGGAACCGCTTTCCGTTATTTTATCAACATCGGCCCTGATTGCCGAAGCATATGCACCAATATTATCATGCAAATCGGCGGCTATGCGTTTACGTTCCTGTTCTTCTGCGTCAATGACAGACTGGGCAGCAATTCTTTTTTCTTCCTGCAGGGCAAACAGCATCTTAATATTTTGCTTGCGCCGGTAATTGTTAAATAAGAGCCATAATACCAGCAACGTAAAAAAGGCAAGTATCAGTGAGCCATAAAATAAATAATTCTTCTTGGTGATATCAAGCTTTTGCCTGATGATGGTGCTTTCTTTTTTTTGTAACTCATATTTAGCCTGTAATTCGGCCAGGGCATTGGCAGAATTTGCTTCATATAATGCATCTTTGGCAGCAATGATTTTTTCCAGCGTGGCGGAATAATTCATTGCATCATCTTTTAACTTATAACACCTGGCCAATGTTGTGTAATATGATATTCTCAACACATCTGCTTCGCTGCCTGATGCAGTTGCTGATCGGTCAGCAGAATCACTTTGCGCAAGGGCGGAAGTAAGTTCGTTAATGGCTTTGTCAATCTTTCCCCAATTCATATAAATAGCAGATAATGCTACCTGTTCATTGGAGAGCGGCAGAATGCCTTCTGTTTTTTGCCGGATAGCAATACAGTCCAACATAGTTTTTTCTGCCAGTTCGTAATTTTTCTGGGTTTTAAATATGCCTGCTTTTACCCTAAGTGCATTGGCTAAGTAAAAAAGGTTTCCGCTTTTTTCGCAAAGGGGGATGGCTTTGTTGATAAAATAAATGGCAGAATCTGTTTTTCCTGTCCAGCGGTATGTTTCTGCCAGGTTAATATTAAGCACAGTAGCCGGGGAATAAAAAGAAGGCAAATCTGAACAAAAAGACAAGCCTTTAAAGTACCAGGAAAAGGCTTCGGGAATATGGTTGAGGTTATAATTTATTACACCAAGTGTACTCATGTTTTTTGCCAGAACAGGTTTATCCCTGTATTGCTCTGCCAGGTTTATTATTTTATACAGCGCTGCAACAGCATTTTCATAATTTGATTTTTCACCATAACAATCTACCTGTAAGGCGCTCAATGTAAAATAAATTTCCCTTGATGCCTCGTCTTTAACATCAAAGAGCGGAAGACTGCTGTTCACGATGGCTTCTGCACTGTCTGTTTTACCCAGGCGCAGGTATGCATTTATTAATATAACAGCAGCATGGCCATTGCTTATTTTATTGTTTGCGAATTTGGCTAACTTTTTTGCAGTTAAAGCATATTGATAAAGAGAATCTTTATGAATGCTCTGGTGATATCTGCAAAGTGCAAACAAAGATTTCAAGCGTGTATCTGTTGTTGAGGCATTTGCATATACCTGTTTTAAGCTGTCAATAACAGGGGTTTGTGCTTTGATACCAGTTACCGGTAAAAACAGAAAAATAAATATCCATTTGTATAAAGACTGCTGCATACCTGTTAAAATGAATGACTAAATGTAGTTAATAATTAATTTGTCAGAACATACATAAAGCATGTTGTAATCCTGTTATTCTTAATTTATATGGACTATTACTATATAAAATGATGCAGCAACTTATATAAATCTGCCGGATATATTACCATACTACTACAAATTGAGTATTTCCCTGATGGTTTTTACGGAGCATTTTTACGTCAGATTTTATAACCTTAAAAATATGTTTTATGAAGTATGCAATTTTAATTTTTATTAGCTGTGCGATTTTTTCCTGTTCAAAAAAAGAAGATGATATTATAACCACCAGTACTGCCAGTGGTTACTGGATTGGCAGTACAAATACTTATGGTATTGGTACTGTTGTAAGGAGCAATGGCACTGTCCGGCAGTTATTCAATACCAGCAGCCTTACCTTAAATGACACATCCAGCAGCAATGTATTTAAAGAAGAAGGCACTTATATAATTGTCGCCGACAGCATCTTTATTAATTCTGCCACTGTGCAGCTGAAAGGAAAGATGAATACTGATTTTACCAGCATGCAGGGTGCATCAAGAATTTCAAGTGGCGGTTTAATTGTCAATCAGACTTTTACCATGGTAAAGTAATATAATGCTTATTTGTTTGAAAGTTGTACCTGCTTAAAATTGAGTATTTGTTCTCCTTCATCAAAAATGAAATTTTACAGCATCATCCCGTATCCCTGTATTAACCAGAAACTATATTTTATTTTTTTAAAAAAAGGGATATGAAAAAATTTACATTTTTTGCTGCATTATCATTGCTGCTTACTGTAACGGCTAATGCACAGGGTGTTTCAAAATTATTCGGATTGGTAGGCGGTAATGTCCAGACTAATCAGTCATCCAACGGTTTCCTGTTCAGTACAGATAGTTCGGGTAACAACTTTCAGCTTCAGTATAATTTCCCGGTAACTACTTTTGGGGCAAACCCGCAAAATGTGGAAATGGCATCTTACAATGGGAAGCTTTATGGTACCACCAGTACCGGCGGCGTTAATAATTTCGGTACCATCTTTGAATATGACCCTGTCAGTAACGAGTATACGAAGAAATTTGATTTTGGTCCAACTGTTTCTGTAACAGGCGGTTCTCCCAAGGGATCGTTGTTGTTATACAACAATAAATTTTACGGGTTGGCAGCAGACTATGGTGTATCGGGCGGCGGGGTTATTTTTGAATGGGACCCCGGTGCAAATGTATATACAAAAAAATACGACCTGGTTGGTAGCGGTGGTTCCAATCCACAAAATTCGCTCCGCCTGATGAATGGCAAAATGTATGGCACTACTGCAAGTGGCGGTGCTTCAAATGTTGGTGTTGTATTTGAATGGGATCCGGCAACCAATGTTTATACCAAACTGGTAGATTTGAATGGCGCTGGTGCCGGGTCTTATGGCTGGACTTTTTATAACAACGTAACGCCTTATAACAATAAGCTGTATTGCATGACGCAACAGGGAGGTGTTAATAATTACGGCACATTGCTGATGGTAGACCCTACGCTTCCTTATGGAGCCAATACTACAATTATAAAGCAGTTTGATGGCGTAAGTGGCGGAGCTGCCAATAATAATGAAATGATTATTTATAACAACAAACTTTACGGTTGTTTAAATGCTGCTGGCGTAAATAGCCAGGGAACGCTTTTTGAATTGGATCCTGTTGGAAATATATTTACCAAGCTGGTTGATTTTAATTATTCAACAACAGGTGGTGGGCCATTGGGCAAACTTGTTTTGAATGGTACGAAATTCCTGGGCCTGTGCACAACAGGGGGTACAAATGGCACGGGTACCGTATTTGAATGGGATCCTTCTTTACCCTCAACGATTGTAAAAAAATATGATTTTCCAGTCAATAATTATAACAATCCTATTAATCCCGGCAATGGCAGCTTTGTATTATTTAATTCTAAATTTTATGCAACAACATACAATGCCAGTTTTACAAACCAGGGCACTTTGTTTGAATATGATTATACAGCCAATATGGTAACAAAGAAACTTACGTTTAATGCTGCTGAAAACGGAAGAATTCCTCATGGCAAACCTGTTTTACTAAATGGCAAAATATATGGCACCTGCTACCAGGGCCCCCAGGAAATTTTTGGAACACCGTATGGTTGTCTTTGGGAGTTTGATCCTTCAACGTCTATTTATTCCCGTAAATTTTTGTTTGATAATACCAATAGTGCAGCAAATGGGCGTGCACCTTTTTCATCTCCAATTGCCTATAATGGAAAGTTATACGGCACTACAAATAATGGAGGAAATGCTGACAGAGGGGTATTGTATTCTTTTGATCCTGTTACCAATGTGTATTTAAAATATAGCCTGCGAGACATTAACGGTGATTTCCCAATCGGTGAGCCAACGCTGTATAATAATAAACTGTATGGAATGACCAATGCCAACGGAACTGGGAACACCGGTATCATCTATTCTTTTGATCCTGCAACCAGCACGTTGGTTAAATTATTGGATATACAAGGTAGCGGAAGCCTGACACCCAGCGGAGGATTCACTGTTTATAACAATAAGCTGTATGGTACCACTTCGGGTGGTGGCGTTAACAATGCCGGCGGTATCATTGTGTATGATCCGGTATTGAATACGGCAACTACGCCTGCATCTTTTGTGGGAAGTGCTGGTGTTAATGCAGCTAATGCCCCAACCTTATTTAATAATAAATTTTACCTCACCACTTTAAGCGGAGGCGCAAATGGAAGAGGCGCCATTCTGCAGTTTGACCCTGCAACGAATACGCTTACCAACCAGTATAGTTTTTCTACAGCTACAGGTGGTACAGGCTATGACCCTAAAGGAGCATTAACCGTTAGTGGCGATAAACTATACTGCATTACCCAGGAGTCAAATAATATTGTAAAAGTGGTTCAGTTTGATCCTGTAGCAAATACCGTTTCAACCCAATCAACTTTTAATGTTAATAATCTTAATGTACCGGTAACGCATAATGGCCTTACGGTGGTACCGGCTTTTATTGCCAATGGCATTCCAGGCAGTTGCGAAAACTATACAACCATCAATATCAATGCTTCCAATAATAACCAATGGGTGCCCATCTTAAATGCAACAGGAGATGTAGTGGCAGAAATAAAAGCCAATGGAAACAACCTGGGAAATGTATCGGCCTCGGTTTATATTAATAATGGTACGGTTCGGGAAGATGGGGCCAAACATTTGTACCTCGACAGAAACATCAGCATTGCCACGCAAAACCCGGTATCGGGAGCCAATGTTGATATCAGGTTGTATATAAAAACAACGGAGTATCTCGCATTAATAAATGCAAATAATTCCATCGGTGTTACTTCAGGAATCAACAGCATCAATGATGTTGCTATTTTTAAAAATGATCAGACATGCAATAACATGGTAACATTTAATGCCAGCAATATTGCCACAACAACATCAGTTTATGAGTATGGATATGTTTTGTCGGCAAGCATAAACTCTTTTTCATCTTTTTATTTTGCAAAAAGCAGTTTAATAACATTGCCTTTAAACCTTGTATCGTTTAAGGCAGCTAAAGATGGCAATAAAGTTTTATTGAAATGGAATACGGAAAATGAAATAAATATGCTCCGGTTTGATGTAGAGAAAAGTGTTGATGGCATTAATTTTTACAGAATTGATGAAAAAGCAGCCATAGAAGGTTACCGTAACAGTTATCAATCCACCGACCCAAATGTTGTAAACGGAATTAATTTTTACAGGTTAAAAATGTTTAACAAAGACGGCAGTTACCGGTACAGCCATACCGTTACAGTTGATTATACAGCATATGAGCCATTCACTATATTCCCCAATCCTGCACATGATATTATCAAGATTCAATCAGGCAAAAATTATTCAGAAATACAGATTTTTACCATCACAGGAGTACAGGTAAGCCGCTATAAAAGAACGGTATCTGATAAATACAATATAACTGGTTTGCAACAAGGGGTTTACCTGGTAAAACTGACAGGGCTAAACGGGTCAATAGTCCAAAAGCTGGTTGTAGAGTAAAAAGTGCATATGTCCTGTTGTAATATTCAACAGGACATTTTTCAACCTAAACAGTTTTGTATGTTCAGGAAAGATTTATTTATTATTTTAATTTTGATTTTGCTTATTATTTTTGTTTAGGGAAAACCACTTCAGCAAAATTGACTTTTTTTATATTTACCATTTAGTTCGTTTTAGATTCCTGATTTAATTAAAATCATAGTAATCCAAAATTTATCCGATAAACACTAAAAATGACCATTTTATTTTATATTATTGTGGTACAATATCCTAAACTGTAGTTTTTTAACCAAACAATATCAAACTTCAGTAAAAAAACGCTCAAACTTACCTGCATCTTAGGCCATCTGAAATTATACCTGGTAGTATTCATGCTATATTTTCAGCATAGAGATTTATATCCTGTAAAGAACCTCAAAGCTTTCACTGTTTAACTAACTTTAAATAAGTAAAATACAAGTCAACTCAAAATTTTTTAAACCCAAACCTACACATCATGAGTACCAACATTGAAAAGTATGTTATCAGGCATAGTGCCGGCAGTAAGAGTAACCAGGTTGAAGAATTCGACTTCAGTAAGTCAACATTAACGATAGGCCGGGCTGCCGGAAGTGATATTCAGTTTGATCCAGAGCAGGATTCAATTGTTAGCAGGGAGCATGGTAAGATTGAAAAGGCAGGAACTGATCCGCTGAAATTTACAATAACAGATAACAACAGCCGTAACGGAATTTTTGTAAATAAGAACAGGGTTAAGGGTACAGTTCAGCTTGAATTAGGCGACCAGGTGCAACTTGGACTGAATGGCCCTGTGTTCTCTTTTGATATATATCCACGCCCGCAGGATATGATGGCTGCTACACGTGTTGTAGAGATTCCCACATCCATCAAACCAACAACTGTTTCTGATATACATACCGGTGTATCTGCTGCGGAACCAGTAAAAACCGGACTGGGAAAACAAACAGTAGAAAGGATGCTGGTGAATGAAAGAAAGAAATCAACCAATAATATGGCCCTTATTTTAGGAGGCCTTGTAGTGATATTGGGGATATTGGGTTATGTATTTAAAGACAAGTTATTTGGCAATACCATTGTTGTAACACCGCCGGTTGATTCACTGGCATCAAGGAAAAAGACCCCGGAAATGATTGCAAAAGAGAATATGGATAAGGTTGTTCAGATAGAGTTTGGCTGGCAGTTATTTGATGGTACAACAAATGGCGAACTCTGGCACCAATACACTGTGGTAAAAGGTGCGGATGGCCAGAACCGTTATGTGGCCATGTATATACAAAACAGCAAAGGCCAGATTGAGCCCTATCTTGATATTCAAAAGAACGTACAAATAGGTACACCAATAGGGTTTTCCGGTGCTACAGGTTCCGGTTTTGTAGTTTCGGAAGATGGTTTTATATTAACCAACAGGCATGTGGCAACCAACTGGAATACCCGTTATGGATTTGCCGAGTATGCGTTTCCGGGAGTTTTGATTCAGAATGTTGGTGGCAAACAAACCATTGCTGAAGGTGTTAGTGTAATGCAGGAAGACGTATTTGGATGGGTGCCTTCCGAAGCATCCATGGTAGGTGGCAGAAGTGTTGGAGAGGGTTCAGTTAAAGGAAGCAATACTTATATGAATGTGATATTTGCAAACACCACACTTCGCAGGCCTGTTCAATCACAGACTCCTTCTGATAATCATGATGTGGCTATGATAAAGGTGGAATTACCCGAGTCTTTGTCTAAAGTTAATATGAAAGATAATTACGATGATGTTAAGCCTGGTCAAACAGTAACTGTAATGGGATATCCGGGTGTAGCACCCGACCAGTTTATTGTGCGGAAATCGAATGATCCGTTTAAACCAAACAGCCAGTTCAGTTCTGTTCCTACACCAACTGTTACAACGGGAAATATTGGAAGGATTATTCCGGCATCGTCTGACAAGAACCTTACATTCAGTACTTTTGGAGACTCATACCAGTTAACAATAAACGCAACTGGGGCAGGCAACAGCGGCGGCCCCATGTTTGATGATGAAGGAAATGTTATTGGTATTTATTATGCCGGTAAATCAGATCCCCGTGGCACCCAGATATCTTTTGCCATTCCCATAAAATATGGCCTCGAATTGATGGGCAGGAAAAAAGTATCTAATTGACCGTTTGGAATGATGGGCAGTTATTGTTTCGCCTAAACAACAGCAACCAATGAGCACTTCTCATGAACTGGTAAAAGAAGTTGCAGGGTACCACCTGGCCGAACGTATAGGTTCGGGTGGGATGGGAGAAGTATATAAAGCATACAACCCCTCTTTGAACAGGTTTGCAGCTGTTAAAATATTAAATGAAGAAATTTTTGCCGGCAGGTTTAAAAACGAAGCCAATATCCAGGCTTCTGTTAACCACCCAAACATTGCAAGGCTTTATGAATACACATCATGTGGCAACAAGCTTTGTATTGTTATGGAATATGTAGAAGGAGATTGCCTGGATGTAATCCGCCGGCGCAATGGAAAACTTTCCAGTGCAGAAACAGAAAACATTATTCGTCAGATAGTTTCTGCACTGGCATACCTGCATAGTAAAGAGATCATGCACCGTGATATTAAACCACAGAATTTTAAAGTACAACCAGACGGTACTGTTAAAATGCTCGACTTTGGTATTGCAAAGAATAAAAATTCACCCAAATTAACGCAGGCAGGTTTTGTAGTTGGAACAATGGATTACCTGGCCCCGGAACAGTTTAATCAGCAGGCAGCCTTAAGTTCAGATATATGGGCACTGGCAGTAATGGCTTATGAACTGGTTACCGGTTATATGCCTTTCGAATCTTCAAATCCCGTAGCCTTACAGGCTTCTATCTGCAAGGGCATGTATACTTCTCCTGCATTGCTGTGCCCGGATATTTCGGAAAAGCTGGTAACCCTGATCGATAAAAGCCTGAAAGTTAATCCTGCAAACCGTATCTCAGCCGCTGGATTGGAAAATTTACTGGGTAAAAGCAGCCATTCTATTAGAACCGGCATTCATGTTAATAACAAAAAAATACTGCTAATTTCCGGAATAGCAATCATATTGCTTTTGGTTTTTCTAGTGTGGATGAACACAGATGACAAAGTAATCGATCAAAAAAAGGTTGATTCCTCTGTAGAAGAAAATATAAAAAATGAACCAGGGGTAAAAGCAAATACCGTTTTAATAAATACGCCGGGTATCAATCATGCAGAGATCATCCTGAACGATGGGGAAAGAAAAAAACTACCATATTCAGTGTCAGGTAAAGAAGGGGAACTGTTTGAATTTACAATTCATGCAGAAGGATATAAAGACAAGAAGGTAGAAGTACAAATAACACCGCGTAGAAGTTCGTTTGAATACAATCTTGAAAAAATAAATTATTAAGATGATGTTCTGGAAGAAAAAAAACAAGGACAATGTAAACACATCAGGTCAATCTGCTCATGAGGAAATGACTGATCCGGTTAACATCAATGTGGTTATCAGGACCGACCTTGGAAATGTAAGGACCAACAATGAAGATGCGGCTTCATTTATCAGGGTTTCCGATGAAGAATTACTTCGCAGCAAAGGATACCTGCTGATGGTAGCAGATGGTATGGGTGGCCATAACGCTGGTGAAGTAGCCAGTAAAATGGCGGTAGATATCATCCACCAGGAATATTTTAAACATTCAAATGAAAAGAACAGGGAAAAATTGCTGGCAGCAGCATTCAATGCAGCAAATAAAAAAATATTTGAACAGGCATCTGCTCATGAAAATTACCGGGGAATGGGAACAACCTGCACTGCCATAGCCCTTGTTGCCGGAACAATCTATTTTGCCCATGCAGGAGACAGCCGTGCTTATCTTTATAAAAATAAAAAGGCAAACAGGATCACACAGGATCATACATATGTACAGGAACTGGTTAACAATGGAAATATATCCAGCGCAGAAGCTGATACGCATCCTCAGCGGAATATACTTACGAATGCTATGGGCACAAAACCTGCCATGCGGGTAGATACCGGCAGGTATCCGGAACCGTTTGATGAGTATGACCGCATACTGATATGTTCAGATGGATTGTATGATTATCTTTCTGATGAAGAAATAGGAGCTGTAATGGAAAGCGGAACATTACAGGAAGCCGCGGATTATTTTATTAATGAAGCAAAGAAAAGAGGGGGAAAAGATAATATAACCGTGGTGATGGCTGAACATGCATCCAGGATAACCGGTTCAAACATAAAGGAAACAAGGGTGGCAGATATGCCTGTAATTACAAGGGATGCTGAGATCCCGGGAGATTTAAATTCTACTGATCATGATAGGTGAACGAATACATAGTTATGAAATAAATGCCCACCTGGGGCAGGGCGGCATGGGAAATGTATACCGGGCAACTGATACGATGCTTGGCAGGGAGGTTGCATTGAAGATGCTTCATCCGCAGCTAACCGTACAAACACAGTTCCTGGAAAGGTTTAAGAAAGAAGCAAGGGTGCTGGCACAATTGCTGCATCCGAATATTGCTGTTATATATAATTTCATTGAACAGGGGGGCAACCATTTTATGGTGATGGAATATGTGGAAGGAACAAGCCTGGATGAACTCCTGAAAAAATATCATTCATTGCCTGCTGAGTTTGTTGTTCCGGTTTTTATCCAGGCACTGGAAGGCCTGCAACATGCACATCGGAAAAATATTTTTCACCGGGATGTTAAACCATCTAACCTGATGATAACATCAGACGGCACACTGAAGCTGATGGATTTCGGGATTGCCAAAGTGGCTGGTGAACAGAAAATGACACAAGTGAATAAAATAGTAGGAACCATTGAATTCATGGCACCGGAACTGATTGAAGGAAAGGATGCATCGGTGGCTTCTGATATTTATTCGATGGGTGCAACCTTGTATGAACTTGTTTCTGGAAAATTGCCTTTTGAAAGTGATACAGATTTTAACCTGATGCAGGCAATATTAAAAAAGAAAGCCATTGCACCTGATAAACTGAATGATCTGGTTCCAAAAAAACTGAGCGATATTATTCTTAAAGCAATGGATAAGAATCCTGCCGGCAGGTACCCGGATGCAAGGTCTTTTCAACAGGCCCTGATAGCGGCATTTCCTGCATACCGGGAAATAAATATTAATAGCCTGAATACTGCATCGCAAGGTACCTATGCCCGGCAACATTCAGGTTTGGCAACCAGGCCAAACCAGCATATGGCTTCTGGTTCTGCTATGGAAACAAGGGTTGAATTTATGGGAGGCAACCAGGCAACATGGAAAGAAAAGGCAAGCGCTATTTTTTCAAACAGGAGAAATAAGATAATTGCAGCTGCCTTGTTTTTGTTCCTGCTGGTAGCTGTTGTATTCCTTACAAGAACCGGGGGAGAGAAAAAAATTAATGATTCATCAGTACAGGATGACGTTGTTAAACTACCTGAGAAACAAATTGACAATGGCGGCAATACACAGGAAACGTCTGGTCCGGTAATAGTGAATGAAATACCCAGGGAAGAAATCGTTTCTCCCGTACCGGTAGTTCCGGAACAGCCTGCCAAGGAAGATATTAAGCCTGTAAGAACAAAAGATGAACAACCGGTTAAGAAAAAAAATACTGAAACTGCAAAGCCTGTTGAAAAAGAACTATCTGAGAAAGAAAAGCAAACACCCGGGCAGGATGAAAAAAAAGATGTTTATATAAGCAGTTCTGGTGTTGAAGTGAGCCTGGTACTCAGGAGTTCACCCGATCTTAACCAGAAACAGAAACAGGCTCAGCGTGTAAGCTTTACTGTTAGCAGGCCGGTTGTTTACAACGGGGTAACAATCATTCGTTCCGGTGCAGTTGCAACGGGTAGCTTAACCATTGGAAGAGTGATGACCGATATAGAGATCAGTAATGTGGAAGCAGCCAATGGCAGGCAGATTCCGTTGAAATCTGCAAAGGCGCACGGCAAAAGGGCTGATGTAGAATCAAACAGGCATTATACTGCTTACCTGGTACCCGGAACGAGGATAAGTTTTTAATGGATTTAAAGCGGGATGAAATATTATTTTATGTCAAAATCCACCACAACTTTTTCTGAGCGAGGGTGGCTCTGGCAGGTGAGTATAAAGCCATTTTCCAGTTCTTCTTTTTCAAGCGCATAATTAACGTCCATGTTTACTTCACCTTCTACCAGTTTGGCACGGCAGGTTGCACAAAC
>JAGPDJ010000272.1 GCA_018057635.1 Ferruginibacter sp.
TTTCAAGATCTTCCTTAAGCAAATAGCAAGTTTTAATCATGCTTGAACCAGCTTTATTCTTATTGCTGGTCTTTTTTTTATTTAATAATCTTTTATTTACAATTAGATAAAACTGCAGCCTGAATTTTGTGCAGTCAATTTATCCGGTTATACCGGACACTATAAACGGATAGCAGGAATATCCTTGGCGGAAGATGCCGGGCGGAACCTTTAGGACCGCCTTTTTTATTTTGGTAACAGTTGCTTAACCCCGGGTTAATGCTATGGTAATACCGGGTAATTATTTTGCAGCAGGATTGGAAATTATAAATGTATTGTTTATGAAAAGAAGCATCACTACATTGATTAAAAGCAGGAAATATTATTTTGCCGGCTTGTTGATTTTATTAATTTTTGGTTCTATAACTGTATTGTTTTTTGGAAATGCTGATCATGGCATACATACGGCACATGGTTTTTTGCTCAATGTTTTTTTTATCAATTATACATTCATGGGTGATGCGGTTTTTATGATTGGCCTGGTTGCAGTGGTAACATTTTATTTAAAAAGAAAAAAAGAGGGAACTGCTCTCTTTATTGCATTTCTGTTTACAGAATTGTCAATACAGGTAATAAAGAATTTATTGAATATTACAAATGGCTTTACGCTTTATTTTGAAGAAGGGCAAACGATCTTTAACCCGGTAGCGGGTTTTGGAGGTATTAATGATAGCTTTCCTTCAGGCCATACTGCACTTGCATTTGCAACAGTTACTGTAATTATACTTAGATTAAAGAAATCTTATTGGCAAATACTTTTATTACTTGCTGCAGTTTTGCTTGGATATTCAAGGATTTATCTTGCCAGGAATATTTTACCGGATATTTTAATTGCTGCTGTGTTGGGTTCTTTATCAGGAATATTTTCAGTGTATTTGGTATATAACCGTTTTAAAATAACTGATTCCGCCAGGAATCTTTTCAAGTCCCGTTTTCAGGATCCGTTACCACAAAATGTTATTCAATCTGTTTAGAAGTGCATTTTATGATATTTTATTACCACTGATTGAAGCTAGTTGGTGGTAATAATTTATCAGTTCTTTTTGCTATGCAGGGTAAATCCGATTGTGGTGCCTACATCAATTTTACTTCTTACATGAATGCTCTGCCCATGCGCTTCAATGATGTGTTTGCAGATGGAAAGCCCGAGGCCGCTGCCGCCCACTTTCCTGCTTCGAGCCAGGTCTGTACGGTAAAATCTTTCAAAAACCCTTCCCAGGTGTTCTTCCGCAATGCCGGCTCCATCGTCGCTGATATCTATCAGTACCTGTTTGCCATCTACGTTGTAGAAACTTGCCTCAATGGTTCCATGCTGTTTGCCGTATTTGATGGCATTTTCAACCAGGTTGATAAATACCATCCTGATTTTTTCTTTATCGGCATAAACTGTAATCGGCAACTCGCATCCTTTTTTTATGATGCTTTTTATTTCTTTTTCATCCGATTTGATGGAAAGCGATTCATATACTTCTTTCAACAGGTCCTGGATCACAAAATTCTGCATATTCAGTTTTTGAATGCCCATTTCCAGTTTTGAAATTTCATCCAGGTCATCTACCAAATTAACGAGCCTGTCTACATTACGGGCCGCATTTTGTAAAAATTTTACATTTACTGCATCATTGTGCAGGGCACCATTGAGCAAAGTATCAACATATCCCTGGATCGCAAAAATGGGTGTCTTTAATTCATGGCTGAGGTTTTGCAGGAATTCTTTTCTGAAACTTTCATTTTGCTGAAGTAATTCTATCTCTGCTTTCCGTTGTCTTGCCCAGGCTTCCACATCTTCCCTTACCTCATCAATACTTTTTTGAGGAAGAATATTTTTATAATAAAATTCTTCCCGTTTACTGGCCTTGGTTTGTGAGATCAGTTTATAAATCAGCTTTATTTTTCTGTAAATAAATGTTTGAAGGGTATACAATATCAATGCAAAACTGCCAATGAAAATCACCACAAAAAATATAAGCCCAATCCACCAAACGGGCTCAAACAATAATATAACAAGGGAGATCGGTATAGATAGTACCAGTGCAGTAAATGCTGCCAGTTGTTGAGGAGTAAAATTTTTTTGAGAAAGCATAACTGAGCTATTAGTTGCAAGCTACAAGCTATTCGTTAAAGTTTTTAAAAAGAAAAATAATTTCTTATAAAGGATAATTTGCTAAGATATGACCGCTTAAAGTTATTATGTTAAAACTAATGGCTAACAGCTAATGGCTAACTCTATCAGCTTCTCTTTACATTTCAAATTTATATCCAACCCCTTTTACAGTTGTGATACAGTCAATACCCAATTTTTGCCTGATCTTTCGTATGTGTACATCAATCGTGCGGTCGCCAACAATCACTTCTGTTCCCCAGATCTGGTTAAGTATTTCGTTTCTTAAAAAAACCTTGCCTGGTTTAGAGGCCAGTAATGAAAGCAATTCAAATTCTTTGCGTGCAAGCACTATGTCGGAATCTTTAAAAGTAACGCTGTATTTTTCGCGGTTTATCTGCAGGTCACCGATCTTTATGATGCCCGTTTCTTCTTTATTAAGCCTCCTGAAAAGTGCATTGATCTTGCTAACCAGTACCTTGGGGCTGATCGGTTTGGTCAGGTAATCATCGGCACCGGTTTCAAGCCCTTTAATTTCTGTGGTTTCATCACTAAGCGCTGTTAAAAAAACGATCAGTGTTTGTTTAAAAGCCGGGATCATACGAAGCATTTTACATACTTCTATTCCGTTTTTCCCCGGCATCATAATATCTAATATGATCAGGTCGGGCTTAACCTGCTTTGCTTTCTCAAATGCCTCATCGCCATTCTTTGCAGTAGTAACATCATATCCCTGCGCCTGGAGGTTAAACTCAATGATCTCCAGGATATCCGGCTCATCATCTGCAATCAATATTTTATTTCCACTTGTCATATTCAAATTGTTTCGCAAAATTAGCTTAACAAAGCCAGCAATCGCTTCGTTAAATGTAAGTTATAATATTATTAAATTGTTAAGGCAAAGCATCCAAAAGGGTAATAAATATGATCTTACAATTATTCTAAACAATAAAATTGCATCATATTTGCAACGGAAATTTGTTTTCGCTTATGTAATCGGCGAAAGTAAAACACAAAGATTTTGATGAAATATATATACTCAATCCTGTTTTTGATTTTAACTGCTGCAGAAGGTTATGCTTTCAATGATACTACAGTGGTAATTGTGCCTTTGCAACGCAGGTATTTCCATGATAAGATAAGCAATGAACAAAAGCTGTGCGATAAGGCTGATGGCAAAATAGATTCTTTTATACAAGCCGGGAAAAATGAATCGGTCAATCAGCACATTACCGATGCTATGTTTCGTAAAGTGAAAGAATTGCAAAACTGGATAGAACTGAATAATGTAATTAAAAACAATAATGATAAGATACGCTACCTCGCATACATAGAAAATATGTTGAAATCATTCAGGATTTACTGGAAGAAGCGGGAAATAAATGCCGTGATATTCCCATCCCTGATGGAAAACTTTGAACAGATACTGAAAGCACAGGTTGAAGGCAATAGCATGGCTCCCTTCCTGGAAGCAGTTTCTTATGATGTGGCCAGGATCAATACAGAAATATTCCCCGATAATCCCGGATATAAAGAAGCAAAGGATCTTGTTTACCTTAAATTCTGTAAACAGAATCCGGAAAAAATATTACAGACAATCAAGAACTATGTTAACAGGCCTTTTGCCGACAGCCTGGTCATCATTGCTGCCCGTGAAAACCCTGTACAGTTATATTCTTATGCACAATCAACCTCATCTGCTGAAGGCAAACTCATACACAGCAGTACAGATAACCTGGTAAAAACTGTTGCAAAACTCAGCCAGACCCCCAATGCGTTATTTTATTTTCCGTTTTTAGATGATATTCTGAATGGCAAAAAAACAATCGACAGTATCAGCAGGTATATCGGAAAAAATGACAATGATTACGACAGTGTTGGATATTATAAGTTGCTTGTAAAAACATCTGTTGAATATTACAAACGAATGGCTCCGCCAATGCGTGATACACCTATTGCCATGTTTGGGGCTAACGGTTTAAGAGAGGTGCTGAAAGTAAAGGCATTGCAGCATTTCGTAACTCCAATCAATGTATTGCACGACCAGAGTAACCTGGCTGTACGGATGAAAGCAATAGAGCCACTTACTCC
>JAGPDJ010000273.1 GCA_018057635.1 Ferruginibacter sp.
TGTGCGGGCATTCAACGGTTTATTATCGGGCAAATAGGGATGGGCATTCTGTATTTATTTACCGGTGGACTTTGCCTGATCGGTACAATTGTAGATGTGATCAATCACAAACAACTTGCTTTTGAATTCAACCAGCAAATGGCCAATGAATCAATGGCAATGGTAAAAGGTTTTTAAATTCATTTTACAGGCTGCAGGCAGGATCTTAAAATGAAACCGCTGGTATAAGATTCATTTTTATTTTTATACTCAACCTGTATGAAATTGTTGAGTATTCGTGTGCCGGTAACAATGTCATTTTTTACAAGATATCCTTTTCTTAGTTTACTGTTTATTTTGGGGTTGTCATAAAAGTATGCTTTCGTGCATGCCAGTTTCCACAATGTTTGAATATAAGGTGGGTCAATATTGAAGTCTGAAACAGAAACCAATTCAAGTTCATCTGATTCAATGATTGTTTTTTTTACATTTATTTCCGGCTCAGTATTCAGGTAGCTGATCTGTTTTTCCCGGGTAAGAAACCAGTCGTGTTTAACAGGGTTATAAGAAAAATGATAATCATAACCCCATCTCCAGTTACTTCCACCGTAAAATGAAATGACAAAGCCGTTGTTTTTTATTTCAGTATTTTCATAAGGGTCACCAAATACACCACCACAACTGCGGCACATTACCAGGTTGTCATTTCTTTTTTCCAATTTCAATTTGCCATCGGCCTGGCGTATTAATAAAAGGAATGGCCTTTTAGTATCAACTGTAGTGATACTGTCTTCACCAATAACTTTGAGGATAAGTATGGCATCTTTTTTATTATCATTATCCAGGTTGCCTTCTGCAAAATCAAGCCATTCATAACCCTGTGGGATAAATTGATATAATGCCGCCGGAAGAATTTTTTCCTGCGAGATGCATTTATTGTATGCAACCAATACACAAAACAGTAGTATAATTCTATTTATTTGCTGCATAACATTCCTGGTTACATTTTTGTTTAAGGAATGAAAAGGACTTCATTAATTATAGCTTGATAAATTTCCTGTTTACAATAGCACCTTTATTTTCTGCTCTCAACAGGTAAGTTCCGGGTGCAGCATTTTGCATGGCATCAAGTTGTATAATATTTTCTCCGCTGTTTAATTTTTTAAAACCCGTATAAATCAGTTTGCCGGTTGCATCCATGATAGTCAGTGATACATTGCCTGCGGAAGGTTGCAGCACGGAAATTTTCATGTAGTCAATTACCGGATTTGGTGTAACAGTAACTGCAAACACACCCAAACATTTTGAATTTAGTTTTACAACAGGGCTGTACGTATAACTGCCATCCGTATCAATCATTTTTAACCTGTAATAGTGAACTGCTGAAGCGGAAAGCCCGGCAGTATGGCGGTATTCAGATAAGGCTGTTCTGCCATTACTCATCACAAAACCGGCTTTTGTAAATATAGTTCCATCTGTACTGTATTCAACCTCGTACAGTTTAATTTGTTCTTCCTGGCTGGTGCTCCATTTTACTACTGCATGGCAATTATTGCCTGCGCTAACATCCAGGTTTAAAAGTTTAACAGGGATCACACCTCCATTTGTAATGGTACCGGTAGCATTCAGTACCCAATTATTGGGGTCAACAACAATTCCGTTTGCTGTTTTTGGATAATAAAATTTAAACTGCTGGTTGTTTGATGTAACATTTGCTTTTACAATGGTATCTCCCTGTGCAGATGTAACCCTGAATTCAAAAAGGCCTTTAAAAAAGGGTGTTATACCAGGTGCACTTGTTGTTTCATTAACCACAAGAATAAGAGTATCCAGGCCTTGTTTTAAATAGGTGATGTTGAATGTAGGGTAGCCTTCACCGTAATACCACTGATTGAAAAAATCGGTAAAGCTTCTTCCACAGGTATTTTCTGCAACTTGTTTAAAATCTTCGGCAGTAGCTACTGAATTTTTATATTGTTGCTGGAAATTTTTCAGCGTATTGAAAAATAAAGTATCATCCTGCATCTCAAAGCGAAGCGTGTGGATGATGGCTGAGCCTTTGTTATAACTTAACCTGCTGCTGAAAATCCTGTTCTCATCAAATAAAGATGCATTGGGTACATATACACTGCCGGTAGCAGAACTCAACACACTGTTGTGTACATTCTGCATATACGTTGCAGGATTTGTTGTTGGAAAGAGCGCAGGAAGTTTTTCCACAGCAAGGTATTCGCAATAACTGGCAAATCCTTCGTTCAGCCAGATATGGTTCCAGGTTGCACAGGTAACATAATCTCCCCACCATTGATGCCCTAATTCATGTGCAATCAATGTGGAGCCAAAGCTGTTCATGGTACTCATAGTCTGGTGTTCCATTCCGCCACCGATAGATGCATGTGCATGGCCGTATTTCTCGTCTTTAAATGGATACAGGCCAAACAACTCACTGTATTTTTCTATGAATGCCGGTGTCTTGTCAAGGTTAGTCTTAACAGAATTAAAATAATCTTCATTATCTACTATATAATGTAAAACAGGAATGGAATCAGGAGCCATCGCTGCAGGTTTTGCGTAATTAATATATTGCATATAATTCCCTACTGAAATACTTGGCAGATAATAATTCATCGGGTAGCGTGTTTTCCATTTATATAATTTCCTGTTATTTGGACTGTCAACTGCAGCTACCATCAAACCGTTTGAGCCAACTTTATTAATGGCACTTGTTGTAATCCATATTTCTGTTGAATCTATTTTGTCTGATAATATTTGTTTAGCCGGAAACCATTCCCGGGCCTGGTAACTTTCAGAAAGTGTGGCGGTATATGTCAAACCATTGCTTGCAACTGTTCCGGCAAAAACGCCTCCCGAACTTGCTGTTCCGTTATAATAAAACAAAGCAGTAACGGTAGCGCCTGCAGGCAATGCGGGTGATAAGGGAATGTAAATAAAGTCGGACCCACGGGTAAATACTTTTTTAACTCCATTAATAAAAACAGAGTCAACTATCATATTATTTCTCAGTTCTATGATAAAAGAGTCGAGTGGTTGAACGGCAACGGCCACAGTAGTGGAAGTGCCGGATAAATAACGGCTTCCGGCTTCTGCAGAAAGATCTATTTTGAGATATTTAATATCATACTTTTCCATTGATGGGTATTGATAATAAAGCACCTGTTGTTCCCTTGAGCTTAAACTGGCATGGCTGCATTTTTCCCTGCAGGCAGGATCATCTTCAACATTTACCTGGCTAAATGTATTTAGTGAAAATCCGCAGCATATAATTAAAAGCTGAATTATCCGCATTTGATATTTTTTTGGTGAATAAAGATAGCAATAACAGGGCGCATAAAAACTATGTAATTCAATATATTTACAAAAAATATATAAAGTGAAAATCAATCCAGCAAGGCTTCAGCAACATGTTGAAGCAATGAGTTTAATAGGAAAAATTGGTGAAACAGGAACCTGTCGCCCAACCATGACAGCTTTGGAAAAAGAAGCATTTCGTGCAGCCGCTGTCTGGATGGAAGAGGCTGGAATGAAAACGCATATTGATAATTTTGGAAATCTGATTGGAAGGCTGGATGGCCAGGATCCTGCATTGCCTGTTTTAATGATTGGTTCTCACCTCGACTCTCAGCCTTACGGAGGAAGATTTGATGGTGTTGCAGGTGTACTTTGCGCCATAGAAGCCGTAAAGGCATTTACAGAACAAGGTATGGTTTCACAGAGAAGTATTGAAGTTGTATCATTTGCAGATGAAGAAGGCTGGCGTTTTACAAAAGGTTTGTTCGGATCCAGGGGTATTTTAGGAAAACTGGAACCCGGTGAACTGCAACGTACAGACAAAGATGGTATTACCCGTGAACAGGCTTTGATAGATTTTGGTTGCGATCCTGTGAAATTCAAAGAATCTGAATATAAACCGGGAAGTATCTTTTGTTTTTTAGAACTGCATATAGAACAAGGTCCCATTTTAGATATTGCCAATAAACCAATAGGTGTGGTATCTGGTATTTCAGGGCCTTTATGGCTCACCGTTAAGCTTAAAGGTATGGCAGGTCATACCGGGTCTGTTCCGATGCATCTTCGCAAAGATGCTTTGCTGGGTGCAGCAGAAATTATCGTAGCGGTAAATGAAATTGCAACCCAGGTTCCCGGTAATCCAACAGTAGGTACTG
>JAGPDJ010000274.1 GCA_018057635.1 Ferruginibacter sp.
GGGCAATTACCTTACGCATCTGCGTTAGTGGTATATCAGTAAATCCTTCTTCCGTTGCGTTTGTAAACGCTGCTGCTACAGGTAGTGGTTTTTCAGAACCGGCTACAGGAGTGGCTACGGTAGAACCGCCGGCAGGGTTTACAACCGCTGTCGGGGCGGATTTATATTCGTCTACATCCCTTTTGGTTACACGGCCACCATCACCGGTGCCATTTATTTTTGACAGGTCTATTCCTTTTTCTGCAGCTATTTTTTTAGCTAAAGGGGAAGCTTTTAATCTTTCGTTGGAATTTTCTGATACTACTTCTTGTATAGGTGCAGATACAGGTTCGGATTTTTGAGCCACATCTACAGGATTTGCAACTACTGTTGGGGTAGTTGCTGTATTTGCACCCGCTTTTTCAGCAGCTACATAAGCACTTACATCTGTTCCAGGCTTTCCAATGATTGCAATGATCTCGTTAACTTTCGCTGCCTTTCCCGTTTCAACACCGATGTATAAAAGTGTTCCATCTTCATATCCTACCACTTCCATGGTTGCTTTATCTGTTTCCACTTCTGCCAGCGCATCATCAGCTTTTACTTTATCCCCCACTTTTTTATTCCATGCCACGATCTTGCCTTCTGTCATGGTATCACTGAGTAATGGCATCCTTATTTCTTTTGCTCCTGCAGGTAAAGCCACTTTTACTGAAGGAGCAGTTGTTGCAGCAGCCGCCGATGCACTTGATCCTGCAGCAGTTGCTGAATTATTTTCTTTGCCATTTGATGTTCCGGCAGGTTCCAGTAATGATTTGAAATCTTCCCCGTCTTTTCCAACAATGGCAATTATTGCATCAACCAAAACAGATTTTCCCTTATCAACCCCAATGTACAATAAGGTTCCTTCATTGTAACTTTCCAACTCCATCGTAGCTTTATCCGTCTCAACTTCAGCCAAAACATCCCCTGGTTTTACCTTGTCGCCTACTTTTTTATTCCAACCCACTATCACAGCCTCTGTCATGGTATCGCTCATCCTGGGCATGCGTATCACTTCTGCCATATATTTAAAATCTTTAATTGTTAATTATAGAAGCCCGAAATTAATGCAAAAACAGGAAAAGTGCAGGTTGATTTTGAGCCTGGCTCAAATTCTACAGGAAGCTTCAACAGCATGGCCCGAATATACTAATGCTTTGATGCCTACTTTACCAAAATTTGCCTGACATCTAAACCCGATTATTTAAAAATCGAGATCCAATTTCAGCCTGTCTTTTAATTCCTTTATAAGAGGGAATTCTTCTGCCAGTTTTTGATATTGTTGTTTGGTATTCAAAGGTTTCTCACCGGTTTCGGCTGGAGCTTCTTTTTCTTCCAATACCAATTGATACTTAAGCAAGCGGTTATTGAAGTAAACCTGCATGAAATGAATGAGGTCTGATCTTTCCGCTTCAATGAATTTCAGGTGCATATTGCTATGCGTAATAATATCAAAGCTGTTTTCATCCACCACTTTCAATACTGCCATTCTGAAATTGGTTACCGCCGAATGGTTCTTTTTTTGAGTAAGCGTTTCAATGAAACTGTTCCAGGCTGTTTGCAGCATTTCTTCCGTAAGCGGCTTGCTGCTGTTACCGTTATTCTTATTCTGTATCACCTGCTCCCTGATCTTCTGTAATGACCCCAGCCTGGCTTTGGGCTTATTGGTTTCTGCTGAAGTTGTAACAGGAACGGATACCTGCTTTTCAAATACAGGTTCCGGGGTTTGAATGACCAACCGGGCTGCTGGTTCTGGTTGTTTTTTTACGGGTGCGGAAACGATACCGGTTTCCTTGATTCTTATTACCGGTAACGACCTGAATGAAAGCACTTTTGTACTATCCGTTATTTTTTTTTTACTGATTCCCTGGTCTCCAGAAACCAGTTCAATGGCCTGTTGCAGGTAATTCAGTTTAATTATAGCCATTTCAACATGCAGCCTTTTATTCCTGCTTTGCTTATAACTTAAATTTGCATCATTAATAATGTTGAGTGCTGCAATGAGCCACCCGAAAGATACCTGGCTGGCAACCTGTATATATTTTTGTTTAAAATCGTCAGCCACTTCCAGTAATCCGGCTGCTCTTACATCTTTGCTAACAAGCAGGTTCCGGGTGAATTCTGCAAAACCTTCCAGGAATGTGTCACCTTCAAAACCTTTTTGGTTTATTTCATCAAACAACAACAATGCATCTGCCAGTTGCTGCAGCTGCATATGTTCAATTAACTTAAAGTAATAATCTTCATCAAGAATGTTCAGGTGTTCCAGTGTGTTGGTATAATCAATTTTACCCCCTGTAAAACTTGCTATTTTATCTAATATACTCAATGCATCACGCATACAGCCTTCACTTTTCTGAGCTATAATATGCAAGGCTGCTTTTTCTGCTGTGATACTTTCTTTTTCACAGATCTCCTGCAGGTGATCAACAGTATCGTTGTTGGTTATGCGCTTGAAATCAAATATCTGGCAACGGCTTAAAATGGTTGGCAGTATTTTGTGCTTTTCTGTTGTTGCCAGGATGAAAATGGCAAATGGTGGCGGTTCTTCAAGCGTTTTTAAAAATGCATTGAATGCATTTGAACTGAGCATATGAACCTCATCCACAATATACACTTTGTATTTACCAGCCTGCGGAGCAAAGCGAACCTGGTCTACCAAAGTCCGGATATCTTCTACAGAATTATTACTCGCCGCATCCAGCTCGTGTATATTCATTGATATACCGTTGTCGAAAGATACACAACTGTTACAGGTATTACAGGCTTCTCCTTCTTTAGTACGGTTTTCGCAATTGATCGTTTTTGCAAGTATGCGTGCACAGGTTGTTTTACCAACACCCCGTGGTCCGCAAAACAGAAATGCATGAGCCAGTTGGTTATTATTGATGGCATTTTTTAACGTAGTGGTAATATGCGACTGTCCAATTACAGTGCTGAAATTCTGTGGCCGGTATTTCCTTGCTGATACAATAAAATTATCCATAGTGTTCAATAATCGTAGTCAAAAAACGATTCCTGTTTGAAGCAAATCTATATTATTAATTACTAATGATGCCTAATAAATTCAGGCAAGCATTGGATGCCTTTTAAATTCTTTGGTACGGTCAAACAGGTAACGGAAAGTGGTTAATTGCCTGCTGCGGTAAGTATCGCCAAGGCTTTCGGCTACATTGATCATTTTAATGTTAAAATCCCCGATCCACTGCATTTCATATTGTGTATACTGCGGCGGATCAACCTGAACGATCCTGGCACATTCACCAATTATATAGGCATCTATTCCCTTTCCCTGCCATTCCGGTACAGTACCAAAAACCATTCCTACAAATTTTTTTGTTTTCCGGAATTTCTGCCGCCATACAAACTCCAGTTTTTGCAATAACCCGAATTTCCCGTTGAGGTGTTTAAAATACTGGTTGATATCGGGCAGGTTGATGAACATGGAAATGGCTGTTCCTTTGTGATATGCAAAATACACCACGTTCTCGTCCATGACGGGTTTCATTTTTTTGAACATGATCATTACCTGTTCTTTTGTTAATTGCTTTAATCCACCATGACCCGCCCAGGCTTTATTGTATACTTCCACAAAATCTGATGCGTATTTTTCCAGGTTGTTCTTTTTAATTGTACTGAAGCCGATTTCAGGATTTGATGCAAGCTGCCTGTGCCTGTCTAAAACTTTTTGTGCTAGTTTTTTCTGTGCATCCAGTCCAAAACAAACCTGGTTATAAAAAACTTTAAACCCATACTCTTCAAAAAGAGAAACATAGTAAGGCGGATTGTAATTCATGCAATACAGAGGTTCAAAATATCCTTCTGTTATCATCCCCCACCAGCGGTCTCGTTCACCAAAATTAATCGGCCCGTCCATAGCTTCCATGCCTTTAGTAATGAGCCAGTGCTTTGCATTATCCAATAGCAGGTCTGCAGCTGCCTGGTCATTGATGCATTCAAAAAAGCCTATTCCTCCAACTGGAACCTCATCTCCTTTGTTCTTGCATTTTTTATTAACAAAAGCTGCAATACGGCCTATTAACGTTCCTTCATTATCTTTTAAAACCCAGCGTGTAATTTCTCCAAAACGAAATGCCTTGTTTTTATT
>JAGPDJ010000275.1 GCA_018057635.1 Ferruginibacter sp.
ACCAGTGAATATGAAAGTTTTGGCCTTGCTGCGTTGGAAGCCATGGCAGCAGAAGTGCCTGTTATTTCTACCAACGCGGGTGGTTTACCGGAAATTAATATTGATGGTTATTGCGGTTACATGAGTGATGTGGGCGATGTGGATGATATGAGCAAAAATGCACTGAAAATCTTAAAAGACGAAGAAACACTGCTCAAGTTTAAAGCAAACGCTTTATTACAGGCAAAGAAATTCGATATACAAAATATTGTTCCCCTGTATGAGCAACTATACAACAGCGTTATCTGATTAACGCGGGCGCAGCCATTTTTCGGGATCAAAATTACTGCTCTCATTGCTCATGTAAAAGTCGATGGCGCCAACACCGTCAAAGTTGGCTGCTACCCTGCCAATTACCTGCCCGGTTGTAACTTCCTGCCCGCGCTGCACATTCACACCCGATAAATTACTGTATGTGGTAAAATATCTTCCATGTTGTATAATAACAACCTGCATGTCTTCAACATTTTGCACCGTTGAAACTGTCCCATTGAACACAGCTTTTACTGAAGTACCTATTTCTGAAGAGATAGTTACAGATGTAACATTGAGGGTACTTCCGCTAGGCAACGTGTTTTTTCCATAATGCATGAGGATCACACCCCTGTCTAATGGCCAGGGCAAAGACCCGCGGTTCCTTTCAAAGCTTGTATTCAAAGCGGTATTACCTGCATTCAGCAAAACACTTTCCATTTTCTTAGCAGGAACAGCTGTTTTTATTTTCACAGGCACTGAAGCTGTCTTGGTATCTGTATTGGTTGTACCGGAACTGTTTTTAGCCAGGTCACGTTCTGCAGCTAACCGTTTCCGTTCTTCATCTGCAGCTTTGGCAAGTGCAGCTTTTTTTGCTTCTTCCTGCGCCTTTTTAATTGCTGCAGCAATGGCATTGCTAACTTTCTGCATTTGCTTTTGCTTGGCAACAATCTGGTTGTTTAGTTGCTTGCCCTGCTTTTTTAATTCAGCCAGGATGCGGTCTTTTTCCTTTTGCTGAGCTTCCAGCGTCTGCATTTCCTTGCTTTGTGTAAGCAGTGTTTTATTCTTTTCTACTTTAGCTCCACCAAGTTCTTCCTTTTTTTTACGCCTCAATTCCTGTGTACGTAAAATATTTTCTCCCTGCATCTCCCGGTAGTTGCGGTAGCTTTTAAGATAGGTGATCCGCTTCACAGCATCATTAAAACTACCAGCAGAAAACATAAAGTTTAAAAAATCGAAACTGCTGCGATTCTTATATGCATAAACCATACTTTTAGCATACTCACGTTTCAAGGTATCCAGCAAGCGGTCGTAACGGCTCATATCTTTCTGGATATTGTACATGTTATTATTCAAAACCTTCAGATCGCGGCTGATATTGTCAATTACCCTGTCTTGCAGGTTCACCTTATTTGTTATGAGTTTATATTGCAACAGGTTTTCTTTTGTCTGTACTTTATTGCTCTTGAGTAATTTTTCGGTTTGCTCTATCTCCTTTTTCAATTGCTGGCGCTGCTTTTCAAGCTCTTCCCTTGTTTCCGGCTGTGCATAGGCAAGCATGGCAGAACATACAAAGACAAATGTGGTGAGAATGATTTTTAACATCTATTGAATTTAAGAGGTTTCAACAAAAATACAATTCAGATTGATATTACCGTGTAGTACATTTTAATTTTTACAATTTAAATGAAGTGTAAAAAAATGTTACCTGAACCCATTGTTTGTAATTTGTACTCAGTTACTATTCTTACAAATAACGATTATTTGATTTTATAATTTCGTGGGATGTTAAATGACACTGATAATTCTTTGTTAAACTCATATTGCTTGAAATTAAGCCGGAGGTCGAGTTTGTTTTTTTCAGATGCAATAATCTGCCTGGAGGTGGAAAAATTGAAACCACTATTGTTTTCATAATTATCATAAGTGATATCTGCTGTCCTGTTCCTTGAAATATCAATATCATCCAGCTTAATATGAGTGAGTAATTTATTTCCGGCATTGAGTGTAAGCAGGTTTTTAAAAACATTTCCAACTGTGCCTAACAAGATAAAATCCCCGATCTGTCTGTAAGTCATGATAGAATCATTGTAAAATACCGGGTTACCCACCAACAGGTTTTGCAGTGTTACAAAATCAACCGGTAACTGTGCAACTTCCTGCAGGTAATCTAATGACCGGTACTGCACTTCACGCTCTTGTTTATTCAATAATATTACACTGTCTTTTGTGATCAGTACCCGGTAAACTTCCACATTAAATAAGGTTGCTGATAAAGAAACCCAAATGGCGCTGTCTTTAATAATGCGCACTACAGCAGTAATATCCGGCTGTTTCCCTTTACTGTCTTCCACATCAACTTTGATTTTTGCAGAAAATGTTTTAAAATCTATATAATTTGCTTTAAAGGCGTTTACAGTTTCATTGATCAGTTTCAAGGAATCCTCTGAAGATTTTTTATCAAATACTGTTGTACTGTCTTTAGGTGCAATCGCCTTGTTGATCTGCCTCGTAGTCTTACAGCTGTATAACGCAATACTTAAAAAAAATAATCCAAGGGGAAAGAAATACTTCATTTTTTTTCATTTAATGTTTATCAAAGGCGCCCGGTATGACCAAAACCACCGCTGCCTCTTTCTGTATTCTCAATCTTTCCAGCAACAATCAATGCGGCTTTTTCTACACTGCAAATAACCATTTGAGCAATGCGCTCGTTGTTATTGATCGTTTGTTCTTCTCCCGATAAATTGATCAGCAGTACTTTTATTTCTCCCCTGTAATCGCTATCGATTGTTCCGGGTGTATTCAGGCAGGTTATGCCATGTTTTAATGCGAGGCCGCTCCTGGGCCTGATTTGTGCTTCATACCCTTCCGGCAATTCAATGAATAATCCTGTTGGGATCAGTTTCCTTTCAAGGGGTTTTAATATAACAGGTTCCGTTAAATGCGCCCTGATATCCATACCTGATGAACCTGCTGTAGCATAAACAGGTATTTCATTTTCAGAATTATTGATGATCTTGATTTGTATTCCAGTCATAATTTATTTCTGCAAAAATTTATCGAATCAGCAATACGGTACCTTTTTCGGTTTGCGGATATCCGTTCTTATTTAAATAGTTCAATATCCAGGGATACAATCCAACCGGTGCCGGCTTATTTTTAAATTTACCGTCCCATTTATAAAACTGGTCATCTGAACTGAAAACAACCTGGCCAAACCGGTTATAAATTTTCATAGCATACCGGCTTGCATTTATTCCGTTTACCGGTCCGAACAAATCATTCACACCATCTCCATTGGGAGAAAAAGCAGTAGGAATATACAGGTCGCAATCTCCCCAAATAACCTGTATTGTATCGGAGCTGTTGCATTTAGCGGGGCTGCTCACTTCAATCCAGAAAATTCCGGGTTTATCTACAATGATTGATTTTGTTGTGGCGCCATTATTCCACAAGTACTGCAATCCATCTTCATCAGCGCTGATTGTAACAGGTTTACTTGTGCACACACTGGTATCATTTCCAAGACTTACAGTTGCAGTGGGTTTAATGAATAATTCAATCGAATCCCGAACTACACAACCATCGTTTTCCAGTTGGAGCCAATATATACCCGGTTGAGAAACAGAAATGATTTCTGAAACAGCACCTGTGTTCCATAAATATTTCTGTGCTGTAATATTTCCTCTAATTGTAAAATTATTTATCACACAGAATGAACTGTCTTTTGGCAAAAAATTGGTGGCATTGAAAATTCTAAAATCATATGTATGCGTTATGATATCAAACAATCCGGAGCAATTAACATTGTACACGATCAATTTAACGGTATAATTTCCGGGTGTTGTATAAGTATGAACAGGAGCCAATAAAGTGGATTGGTTGCCATCACCGAAATCCCATAAAACCGAATCTATACCTGATAACCTGTTAATCTGGAAAGCGATATCCAGCCTATCGCAATCTCCGGGTAAGCGGGAAAAATCGTATGGTACAAATTGACCGTCGAGGTCACCGGCTATCAATGACGGCAGACCAAACTGTACCGGCTCGTTGATAATATTAGACAGAAATATTTTGTTGAACCTAAAATTGCAACCCGG
>JAGPDJ010000276.1 GCA_018057635.1 Ferruginibacter sp.
GTCCTGTACCAACCAAAGATTATGGTGCGGGTTATAAAAGAACCGTAAAAGATAACTACAAATTCTTTTTACAGGCAGGTGCTTTGAAAAACCTGGCAACCATGATCGGAGACAGCATAAGATTCTGGCATGAAATGTATAAACATCCTAACTATGACGCATGGTGGCAGGCAAGGAATGTAAGGGTTGGTTTGTATAATATCAAACCTGCGGTATTATGGGTAGGCGGATTGTTTGACGCAGAAGATTGCTGGGGTGCCTGGAACAGTTACAAAGCTGCAGAATTACAAAGTCCGAAAACAAACAATAAAATTGTAATGGGCCCCTGGTATCATGGCCAGTGGAGCCGCGAAGGAAGCTACCTGGGAAATATCCGTTTTGAAAGCAATACATCTGATCATTTTCAAAAAAACATAGAAATTCCTTTTTTCAATTACCATTTAAAAAACAAAGGAACGGTTGACGGAATCAGTGAGGCCAATATCTTTTTTACCGGTGAGAATTCATGGAAACAATTTACTGTTTGGCCACCCGAAAATGTGGAATTTCGTAACCTGTACAGTCATCCGGGAAATAAAATATCTTTTGATATTTCTGCAAATGGTTTTGATGAATACTTGAGCGACCCTGCACACCCGGTTCCATATACAGAAGATGTGCACAACGGAAGAACCAGGGAATACATGACAGATGACCAGCGCTTTGCATCCCGCAGGCCAGATGTTTTAACTTATGAAATGGGTATGCTTACGGAAGACATCACATTAGCCGGACCGGTTATTGCCGACCTCGTAACCAGTATTTCAACCACCGATGCAGATTTTGTGGTAAAACTGATTGATGTTTTTCCCGATGATTTTGAATACCCGGCAGCTACTAAAGGTAACGGTAAGGATTATCCTATGGGTGGTTACCAGATGCTGGTGAGAGCCGAGATCATGCGGGGAAAATTCAGGAACAGTTTTGAAAAGCCAGAACCTTTTGTGCCAAACCTAAAGACACATGTAAAATTTGAATTACCTGATGTGGCCCATACCTTCAAAAAAGGTCATCGCATTATGATACAAATTCAGAGCAGCTGGTTCCCTTTAGCCGACAGGAATCCGCAGCAATTCCTGGATATTTATCAAGCCAGTGACAGTGATTTTAAAAAAGCTGCAATCAGGATCTACCACGGCGTAAACCAGACAAAATTCATCTTCCCAGTAATAAAAAAATAATGAAAAAAATATTTATCCCCATTTTAATACTTATCTCTTATACATCAAATGCGCAAATAAAACCGGGTTTTGTAAAAGAGCATTTTACCAAGATTGATACCATGATCACTATGAGAGATGGCATTAAATTATATACGGTAATTTATGTACCAAAAGATAACACTGAAAAGTACCCGTTTTTAATGGAACGTACACCCTACTCTGCCGGACCTTATGGTGACCAGAATTACCCGAACCGGATTGGCCCGGATACCAACCTGCTGAAAGAAAAGTACATTTTCGTTAACCAGGATGTGCGTGGCCGTTATATGAGTGAAGGGACAAACCTGGAAGTAACGCCTCATATTGCAAAGAAAAAATCCAGCAAAGATGTTGATGAAAGCAGCGACACATTTGATACCATTGAGTGGCTATTAAAGAACATACCGAACAACAATGGCAGGGTTGGTTTATATGGCATTTCTTATCCTGGATTTTATGCAACGGCTTCATTACCGGATGCGCATCCGGCAATCAGGGCTGTAAGCCCGCAGGCACCGGTAACAGATGAATTTATGGGTGATGATGCCAATCACAACGGAGCATTTTTTTTGCTTGATAATTTCAACTTCATGAATTATTATGGTAAACCAAGAACCGGGCCTGTTAAAGATTACGGGTCACAGTTATTCAATATAAACAGCAAAGATGCCTATTCTTTTTTCCTAAAACTTGGCCCCATAAAAAATACACAATCTGAAAAATATTTTAACAACAAAAGTTATATCTGGGATGAATACCTGCAACATGACACCTATGATGATTACTGGAAAGCCAGGAATATCAGAACAGCTTTAAAGAACATCACTGTTCCCACATTGGTTGTTGGCGGATGGTTTGATGCAGAAGATCTTTTTGGTGCATTAAAAACCTATGAAACGCTTGAAAACCAGCAAAAACAAAATAAAAATCATTTGGTAATGGGGCCATGGACACACGGGGCATGGGCCGGCGGCGACTGGTCAAAATTTGCCACATATGATTTTGGCAGCAATACCAGTAATTTCTTCCAGGATTCTATTCAAACTACTTTTTTTAATTACTATTTAAAAGACAAAGGAACCTTGAATATTGCCGAAGCTACCATGTTTGAAACAGGCAGCAATCAATGGAAATTTTATACTTCCTGGCCACCCAAAGAAGTTACGGAAACAGATTACTTCTTAAATGAAGACAATAAGCTGACAACTAAAAAAGGAACCGGCTTTGATGAATACATCAATGATCCTGCAAAACCTGTTCCTTATACCAATGGCATTTTTGCCAGGAGAAACAATGAATACATGGCAGAAGACCAGCGTTTTGCTGCTACAAGGCCCGATGTACTGGTATATGAAACAACAGAACTTTCAGAAGACATCACCCTTGCAGGAAATATATCTGCTGATCTGCGAGTAAGCATTACCGGTACTGATGCCGATTTCATCGTAAAGCTGATTGATGTGTTACCGGAAAATGAACCCAATTTTAAAAACGCTCCCAGGGGATTCCAGATGGCAGGTTATCAGCGGTTGGTCAGGGCTGAAGTTATAAGAGGCAAATTCAGGAACAGTTTTGAAAAACCGGAAGCTTTTGTTCCAGGTAAGATCAGCCAGGTGAAATTCAGTTTAAATGACGTGGCCCATACTTTTAAAAAAGGGCACAGGATCATGGTGCAGGTACAAAGCAGTTGGTTTCCATTGGTTGACAGGAACCCGCAAAAATTCATGCGGATACCGGATGCAGGAGAATCAGATTTTCAAAAAATCAACATTAAGCTTTATCATGACAGTGTAAATGATTCTAAGATCACTTTACCTGTTCTCATTAAGAAATGATAAATAAATAATATAATACAGCTTAATTGATAAAGATCATATCAAACCTGCAATATGTAAGTTTGTACTGGTTTTAAAGTTAATCATATCATTAACTTTTTATAAATAATTGATTTACAATAACTTACATTCAAAAATTTTATCCACATCCGTTGATTGTTAAGAAAACGTAAATAAGAAAAAAAATTAGTAATTTCAGGGCTGCATTTTATTTAAAATTTTTATTACTAATTAAATGAGAAGAATTGTACTGCTGACCTTATTAATACTCAGTATTTATACCTCAAAATCACAAAATATGTCCTTTACCTGTCCGAGAGACAGTATTTTGGGTTGTAATGCAGCCTGTTTAACAATTAAAGGACAATTTCCTGATATCAGGGGCCTCGGTACCGATTATACATTGAAAAATGTTTCCAGCGGGTCGGCCTGCAGGCCTTATGTTGATCCCGGAGGCCCGGGCCCTTCTGCAAATTTAGTTATTGATGACAGGTATTCACAGGTTTTACCCCTTCCTTTTAATTTCCTGTTTTATGGAGTATCATATAGCAGCATTATAGTAAGTACCAATGGATTTGTTTCTTTCGATGTATCAAAAGCTAATACATTCAGCCATTATGGAATTTTAAACAGTGGTGGGCTCTTAAGTGCATCAGCCGGAGCACCTCAAAATTTGCCCAGTACTTTATACGACCGGGCCATTATTATGGGGCCTTATCACGACCTTGATCCATCAGTAACCCAGCCTACCCAAAAGATTAAACATGAAGAGTTCGGTAACGCACCAAACAGGAAATGGATATTGAGTTTTTATAAAACCCCTTTATTCCTCACTGAATGTAACGCATTGATTGAAAACACCCACCAGATCATATTGCATGAATCAACAGGCATAGTGGAAGTATTTATAAAAGACAAACAAATATGTACCGGGTGGAATGAAGGTAGATCAATGGTAGGTTTACAGGATTTCACTAAGGCAAAAGGCATCATGGCCCCGGGCCGCGCAGCATCTGATGCACCCTGGGGAAG
>JAGPDJ010000278.1 GCA_018057635.1 Ferruginibacter sp.
AAATGATGCCGTAAATTTTACCAGCATATATTCCGTACGGCTTATAGGCTTCGTCATCGCCAACCGAAGTGTTCCCATATTGGCTTCCCCTGCAATCGCATCACCAGATATTAATGCTATAAGCAACGGCATCTGAATTAATAAAGTATTCAGAATTACAAAACAGATAAGATATCCGTTCAATAACTTTCCTTTAAAGTCATCATTAAACTCGAACGAACCTGAAAGGTTACTCAGTAACAAATCAATATATGACTTACCATCATATTTTAAAGCTAACTGAATTAAAAAAACAATAGCAGCAATGGCCCCAAATGCAATGTATGTTCTTGACCGTTTAAATATTTTAAACAGTTCAATTTTTAAGAGCTTCCACATGCTGAGATGCTGTTGTTAATGATAAAAAATAATCTTCCAGTGAATGCTTAGAATGAAAAGAAAGTATAGGTACATCTAAACTAACTATCTGTTTTATTACGTCTGGTACTTGTTGCCTGTGCAGTTTCAATAAGATGCAATCATTTCTTTTCCCATGCACAAAAGATTGTAAAGACGATTGCTTTAATTTTTCATACATAGACGCATCATCAATTGTTTTTAATTCTATGATAGTTTCTGCCGGATCAAACAAATCATTCACCTTGCCTTCTACCACTTTTTTCCCTTTATCAATAATAATCATTGAGTCAGCAATCAATTCAACTTCGCTTAATAAATGTGAGGAGATCAGCAATGTCTTATTCATTTCTTTGCTTAGTTGCAAAATAAGGTTTCTGACATCTGCAATGCCCTGCGGATCCAATCCGTTTGTCGGCTCATCCAGTATCACCAGTTGCGGATTATGTATTAGAGCTGTTGCAATGCCCAGTCGTTGTTTCATTCCCTGTGAATAGGTTTTCACTTTGCTATGAGCTCTTTCGGCAAGACCAACCATATTTAATTGCTCTAACAATTTTTTTTCGGAAACTTTTACTCCACTCATTGCTGCAAATATTCTCAGGTTCTCTAATGCGGTAAGGTATTTATACAAGTCAGGTCTTTCAATAATAGCACCAATCTGCCTCAGCACTTCTTTACGATGCTTTAGTAAATTCAATCCAAATATTTCAATTTCTCCGGCAGTTGGTTTTATTAATGTAAGCAGCATTCTGATGGTCGTAGATTTACCTGCCCCATTTTGCCCAAGGAAACCATATACCTGACCTTGCTCTACTGAAAATGAAAGATCATTTACAGCTTTTATTTCGTTGAAATTTTTGGTGAGATTCTTAACCGTGATAATAGTGTTCATTTAATAATATATAACTGATAAAACTAGTAAAGGTTCCCTACTCCACTTTAAAACTAAATGCATTTTCTAAAAAATATAATACAAAACACTTGCATATATAAAGTCCAGGTATTAGGTTTGTTCCAGTTACAGAAAACCACATAAACCCTCGTAAAACTACGATAAACATCCGTACCAGATTCTCCACTTATACGAATCATGTACAGTTTTAAAGTAATCTTTGCAAACGGTTGGGGTCGTAACCAAAACTAACATCCAATATTTCTGTGGGCAGCTTGAATATCCGTAATTCAAACCCCTAAGAAATGACAAAGTACACAGCCCTAATTTTAATAATTGCAATGAGGATTGTTTTTCATCCCTCTAATGCAAGCACAGAAATATCCCCTTTTGGAAGTTTACCATCCCTTTCACAAGCCACCACTTTTTCTCAGGCAAAATTTATCAATGTTGATGGTAAAATAAATAATGATAAAGTAAACCTTACCTGGAATATAAGTGAAAATGAAACCGCAGATAAGTTTGAAGTGGAAAAAAGTACTGATGGTAGAAATTTTTCAATGGCAGCTCTTGTTTTCGGTACAGATAAAGCGAATTCTGATCAGTATCATTTTTACGAAAAAGCTCTTACTGGCAAGGTGCTATACCGTATCAAACTGATCAATAAAAACAAAGAACTGGAATATTCAAAGATAATAGAAATTACTCCGGGTGTTTAAAACGATGTAATGAAGAAGTCTAAAACAAACATATTCGAAAAAGAAGTTCAAAGACTAAAAAAAGTATTAGAAAAAATACTAGTTCCCGGAAAAGAAAAAAGTAATCAACAGTTAGTATTGCAACCAATAAAAAATAAAAATATTTGAGGGGTACCGATCATCCATAAGTTTTTCATACACTTAGAGTACCAACAGAGTACAAAGCCCTTTTTCTAAAGGGCTTACTCTTTTTTATCCCTTTCCTAAATAAGACTGCAGGCTCTTTACATATTCCTCAAAAGCCTTTATACCAGTTTTAGTTATTTTGCAAATGGTTTGCGGATAATTATTACTGAATTGTTTAATTACATCAATATACTCTGCATCTTTCAATTTCTGAATCTGTACACTAAGATTACCGGCTGTCGCATTTGTCTTCTCCCGTATAAAAGTAAACTCAGCTTCTTTTACACTGATAAGAAGTGACATAACAGCTAAGCGGAGCTGCGAATGTAATATTGGATCAAGATCCTTAAACATCAGCAGGCTATATTTTTATTATACCTATCTCGCAATATTAAACCCGGTATAAGCCAGTTGGCAATGCCAGCCAAACCCAGCATCAGCATATCATATTTAAAAGAAGTATATAAAGAAATAACAAATAGAGCATAACATACAACTGCTCCCCAGATCATAGGTTTAAACTTATTAATAAGACCAGTAGCAATAGTTGGAAACGCATAAATTATAAGATAAATTGAAGCCATGCCAGGAATAAAAAAATAAAAATTTTTCATTTCGCCTGTTTCAATATTTTTCTGTAGCAGTTGTATTCCATCATTCAGTACTAGTTTATTGGATACTGAAGGAACAATATTTTGATACAAGAGAACTGCAACCAAACTGATGGCATATACCAGCCACACATTATCAGTAGCCGCAGCCTGATGGCTTTTTACAAATTTCTTTTTCTTTTCCCGGATAGTTATATATACCTGAGGGATTACTGCTACGAATATCAATAACCAAACATTAAACCCAATATTGAAACTAAACTGAGCTTGCATAAAACTTACCAAGCCACAAAAGGCTACTACAGATCCCCAAAGAATTGCACTGGTTCCACTCTCATGAAAACTACTTTTAGCTTTCTGAATCATTTCAGATATAAGACTCAGGCTTTCCTGTTCGTTCAGTTCCTTTTCTTCCATACATTTATATTATTGAAGTTTATATTGTTTTTGTAATATATAACCAGGAATTATCCAGGCAATTACCATTGCAGCTGCTAATAATAGCAAATGATAATCATAAGGAACAACAAGTGTTGCAACAGACAATATCCAACAACCTATTCCTCCTATTACCAATGGCCTAAACCTCAATAACAGGCCAGAAAGAAAAGTAGGCATGCCATATAATGCAAGAAATAAAGGCCCTACTAGCTTTTGCATATTCACTTCACCGCTTTGCCCGATAGCTAAGCCTACCAACATCATCAGTATAAAAAAGCTTACCCAGGTGTAACCCATCATTCTGTCAGCATAAGTACTTGCCTTTTTCTGTTTCCCTTTCTTACGCAAATAATACATCTGATAAATTACCACCAACCAGCAAGCAAACCAAACAATGTAATGCCTTTCATATTGAACAAATTTTATCAATACAAACTGAGCAATACTGCACAAGAATACGACCCAGCCCCAAATAAGATACAGATGTCCGTTTTCGCTGTATGCATTTTTTGCTTTTTCAATCATTGATTGAATAACAGACAGACTTTGTTCCGGCGAAAAGTTTTCTTCTTGCATGGCTTAATTTATTTGTATTGCGATAAAAAATAAGCAACTGCACCTCTTCCCCACTGAGGCTCTGTACTGCTACCAGGTTTGCTTACCAGAAAAATTTCATTTGCTTTTTCAAATAATTTTTTTGCATCCTCCTTACTTCCCCCAAATTGCTCTGGTGTATAAAACTTATCCTGTGCCTCCAGTATATATACTCTCGGGTTATTTTCATTAAGTGATTTTGCTTTCCCCAATGCTTCCGATGCTTTTGCACCTTCGGTCATAAATCTTGCCATTGGATTACCCAACATACGCAG
>JAGPDJ010000277.1 GCA_018057635.1 Ferruginibacter sp.
ACATGAGATGAATGTTCTTCAATTTCTTTTACATCATTCATTTTTAACCTGATCCAATGGTTGTCTAATTCTGCTTCATGTGGCCCGTCACTGGCCAGGAATTTATATGTGTACTGATGAATACCTAGATTATACACATACTTCACCATGCATCTGCCACCATTACCGCACATTGAACCCGGTTTACCATCCGCATTGAAATACTGCATTTCAAAATCATACGATGTATTTTTTTTCAGCATCATCAGCCCGTCTGCACCTATTCCAAAGTGGCGGTCACATAATTTATTTATGAGGTCATGGCCCAGTTCATTATATTCACCATTCCTGTTGTCAAGTATAATAAAATCGTTGCCAGTTCCCTGGTATTTATGAAATTTTATTTTCATTGAATGTAATTTTATTTCCGGAACCCGATCATTCAAATGCTTATATCAAATTATCCATACTAAATTACGGTATACTTCAATAGTAATTACTTAAACGGGATTACTAAATTATATTGTTCTGCTTTCAGATTTTGTTTATAGTATCTAAAAACTAATAGCTAAGAACTAAAAACTTATAGCTAATAACTATTCTTCTTTACATACTTTGCTTTCAATAATTTCCAATGCATTTTTTATCAGGTTTTCAACAGCAGCTCCGCCATCTTTGCTAAATTCTTTTGATATCCTGTTAGCAACAATAACACTCAATGATAAACAATGATGCCCCATGATCTTACCCATTCCATAAATGGCAGATGTTTCCATTTCAAAATTACAGATTCTGTGTTGGCCAAAGCTAAAACCGGAAAGCCTGTCAATTAATTGCGGCTGATTTAATCCCATCCGAAGTACCCTTCCCTGCGGGCCATAAAAACCCGGGCATGTAACCGTTATGCCCTGGTGAAATCCTGTTACAAATTCTTTGAGTAATGAAATTCCGGCGGCATTTATATAGGGTTCTGAAATGCCTTGCTGCATTTGTGTATGAGTTTTAAATGCATGCAGAATCTGTTTTTCTTCTTCGTTACTGTTGTTGATGTAAAAATTCAGCAGGTTGTCAATCCCAAGTCCATGTGTACTGGCTACAAAACTGTCAACAGGAATGTCTTTTTGTAACGAACCACAGGTGCCGATCCGGATGATATTCAGGGATGTAAGCTTTTCTTTGATGCTCCTCGTTTTAAAATCAATATTTACCAAAGCATCCAATTCATTCATAACGATATCAATATTATCAGGACCAATACCGGTACTGGTAACCGTGATCCTTTTTTTGCCAATATAACCGGTATGTGTATTAAATTCACGGTGATGGTTCTTGAACTCTATTTTGTCAAAATATTTGCTAACCTCATTTACGCGGTCTGGGTCGCCAACGGTAATGATAGTGTTTGCAATCTCTTCCGGCCTGCAGTTAATATGGTAAATGGCACCACGGTCGTTTATGATCAGTTCAGATGCGGCTATACTACTCATTTGTATTGGTTTTTAAATAAAAAATTAAAAGGATGTGGTTTTCAATATTAAAATATGGATAAAAATACCCTATTTTTGCAACACTGAAAATGATCCTTTCCAAACGGGTAGTATCAGTAAATGGTCCTTTGGCCGAGTGGCTAGGCAAAGCTCTGCAAAAGCTTCTACAGCGGTTCGAATCCGCTAGGGACCTCCAGGAAAAATTGCCCCGGTAAAGCACCGGGGCAATTCAATAATACAGTAATTATGAAGACCAGGATCATGCATATAATTGGGTTGGCTGCATCTGTTATGATAGTAGTTGCCTGTTTTATGCCCTGGGTACATTATAATAATATCAATGAAACATTTACAGGTTTTCATGTAACCAGGTTTTCTACCGGAAATTATTATGGCAAAGCCGGATATATCATTACTTTTTTTACAGCGATCATACTGTTATTTATATTGCTACCTAAAATATGGGCTAAAAGGGTAAATTTATTCCTGTCTGCTATTTTGTTTGCATATTGCATACGCACTTACATCATTTTTACCAGTGCTTTATTTGAGGGCGAAGTGGAGAAAAAAGCTGGTATATACCTGATCGTAATCCTTTCTTTTATGATGCTTCTTGCTTCAGTTTTTCCTAAAATGGGGGAGGGGAAGAGTTAGTTTAATGGTTTATTGGTTTATTAGTAATTAGATTACCAGTCTATGTTTACCAATTGGATCGTTTTTTACAGATAAAAAATTTATAACAAGTTTAAATAAACTAATAAACCAATAAACTAATAAACCAGTAAACTAATAAACCAGTAAACTAACAAACCAGTAAACCAATAAACTTGTCACTTTTTCACTTCCTTTGCCCAGGCATCTTTCAAAGTAACGGTACGGTTAAATACAAGTTTTCCATCTGAAGAATCAGTATCAAGGCAGAAATAACCTTTCCTGATAAACTGGAAACGATCATTTAATGATGCATTTTTCAAAGACGGTTCAATGTATGCTTCATGAATGATCTGCAGCGAATCAGGATTGATATGATCTTTAAAGTCTCCTTCTTCAGCTGCTGGATTTTCAGATTTGAATAAACGGTCATACAGCCTTATTTCTGCAGTAGCAGCATGTTGGGCACTTACCCAATGGATGGTACCTTTCACCTGGATATTGCTGGTGTCATTTCCACTTTTACTTTCCGGGATATAAGTACAATGTATTTCAGTGATATTGCCCAAATCATCATTGGTAAAGCTTTCGCATCTGATAATATAAGCGCTCTTCAACCTTACCATTGTACCTGGTGCAAGCCGGAACCATTTTTTTGCCGGTATCTCCATGAAATCTTCTCTTTCAATCCATAAGTGGCGGCTGAAAGGAATGTTCCTGGTACCCATGTTTTCATCAGGCCCATTCTCACTAACCAGTTCTTCAGTTCTGCCTTCCTCATAATTATCAATGATGAGTTTTACAGGATCGAGCACAGCCATTACCCTGTTGGCAATTTTATTCAGGTGTTCACGCAAACAGAATTCCAGTAAACTAAGGTCTATCAGGTTCTCTCTTTTGGCAACACCAATCTTATCGCAGAATTCCCTGATGCTTTCCGGAGTATATCCTTTTCTCCTGAAACCGCTGATGGTCGGCATTCTTGGATCGTCCCATCCGTTTACATGGCCTTCGTTTACCAGTTGCAGTAACTTGCGTTTACTCATTACCGTATAGGTCATGTTCAGGCGGGCAAATTCATATTGGTGTGAAGGGTATATTTCCAGTTTTTCTATGAACCAGTCGTATAAAGGCCTGTGCGGGATAAACTCGAGTGTACAGATGCTGTGTGTAATATTTTCAATACTGTCGCTTTGCCCATGTGCAAAATCGTACATCGGGTAAATACACCATTTGTCGCCGGTGCGGTGATGATGGGCATGCTTGATGCGGTAAATGATCGGGTCACGCAGCAGCATATTGGTAGAAGCCATATCAATTTTAGCCCGTAATACTTTAGCACCATCTTCATATTTACCGGCTTTCATTTCGGCAAATAACTGCAGGTTCTCTTCAATGCTGCGGCCCCGGAATTTATTATCCTTTCCGGGTTCAGTAGGCGTGCCTTTTAATGCGGCTATTTCTTCAGCAGTACTGTCATCCACATAAGCAAGGCCCTTGCTGATCAATAAAACTGCAAATTCATAGAGTTTGTCAAAATAATCAGACGCATACAATTCCTTTGCCCAGGTAAATCCCAGCCAACGAATATCTTCTTTAATACTGTCAACATATTCTGTTTCTTCCGTTACCGGGTTGGTATCGTCAAAACGCAGGTTGGTTTCACCACCATATTTTAAGGCCAGACCAAAGTTTACATTTATAGCTTTTGAATGGCCAATATGCAGGTATCCGTTAGGCTCAGGAGGAAACCTGGTAAGCAGTGATTTGTATTTTCCGGTTGCCAGGTCCGCTTCCACGATCTCTTCCAGGAAATTAAGGCTTTTTTCTTCGCTCATAGTTGCTGTTAAAGTGCAAATTTAAGTATTCAATATTCAAAAACAGTATCATAAAAAAAGCCCATGTTCATCACACGGGCTTTTTTATATTTTTTGGCAATTTATTATGCCCTGCCCATCTTTTTAAGATAAGAAGCATGA
>JAGPDJ010000279.1 GCA_018057635.1 Ferruginibacter sp.
TTAATTGTCCCAGCCCGGTAGCAGCAACCCCCAATGGCAACAGTGAACTGATAAATTTTTTCCGGTTCATTTACTAAAGTTAGAAAAAAGGTACTTGTTAATAAGTAGTTAGTTTTTCCCGGCAGAAATTCAGGCATAATTTATCAAATCATGAACAATTGGCCTATTGTCTTGAATTCACAGATAAAAAAGTTTATATTAGAACAACGATTGTTTAACTGCTTAATCCCCATGTATGAATTCATCCATTTATTTAGCCGACCTGCACACGGTTGGCATTAATGACATTGACCAGGTTGGCGGCAAAAATGCCTCTCTGGGCGAGATGCTGCAAAACCTCAGCCAACTGGGTATCCAGATTCCCGGTGGCTTTGTAATAACAGTTGCGGCTTACCGTGAGTTCATCAGGTACAATAACCTGGATGAAGCAATTCACAGTATCATAAACAGTATAAAGCTAGACGACATTGAATCTTTGCGCCGGGGTGGTTTGCAGGCAAGACAACTTTTAAAGAATGCGAAATTCCCCCGTGAATTAAGTGATGCCATTATTGAAAAATATTATGAACTCAGCAAGCTTTATGACCAGGATATAACGGATGTGGCTGTACGCTCTTCCGCCACTGCCGAAGATCTTCCGGATGCATCTTTTGCCGGGCAACAGGAAACTTACCTGAATGTAAGAGGCCCAGCTCCATTAATGAATGCTGTAAGGAATTGTTTTGCTTCCATCTTTACAGACAGGGCCATCAGTTACCGGCAAAGTTTTGGTTACGATCATTTCAGCATCGGCCTTTCCGTTTGTGTACAAAAAATGGTACGAAGTGACCTGGGCGCTTCCGGTGTGGCATTTTCATTAGACACAGAAAGCGGTTTTAAAGATGTAGTAGTTATCAATGCGTCTTTTGGCCTGGGTGAAATGATCGTTCAGGGTGCGGTTTCCCCGGATGAATACATAGTGTTTAAGCCTGCATTGCAAAAAGGCTTCAGCAGCATCATAGAAAAAAAACTGGGTAAGAAAGATAAGATGATGGTGTATGGTGATAACCCGGATGAGCGGGTTCAGATCATTCATGTAGAAAAACCACTTCAGCAACGATATTGTTTAAAAGATGAACGCATTATTCAGCTGGCACAATGGGTAACCAAGATTGAAGAATATTACAGCAAGTTAAAAGGACACTGGTGCCCGATGGATGTGGAATGGGCCGTTGACGGATTAACAAAGGAACTTTTTATTGTGCAGGCAAGACCGGAAACCATACATTCTCAAAAAGACTTTTCAAAGATCACGGAATATGTAATGGATAATGCCTCCCCAAGGAAAACGTTGCTTAAGGGAATTGCTGTTGGAGATAAAATAGGCTCGGGAAATGTTTCTATTCTTTTTTCCCTTGATAAACGCGTTACGGAAGGACATGAATTTAAACCGGGTGATGTTTTGGTAACAGACATGACAGATCCTGATTGGGAACCGATCATGAAAAAAGCATCTGCCATCATCACCAATAAAGGTGGCAGAACCTGTCATGCAGCAATTGTAGCCAGGGAACTGGGCGTACCTGCCATTGTTGGTTGTGGAAACGCTACCGATATCCTCAATACAGGGCAATTGGTTACAGCTTCCTGTTGCGAAGGTGATGAAGGTATTATTTATGAAGGTGATATTCCGTATCAGAAAATAGAGACTGATCTGAATGACCTGCCAAAAGTAAAAACACCCATCATGCTGAATGTAGCATCGCCAAACCTGGCATTCAGATTTTCGCATTTACCCAATGCAGGTGTTGGCCTGGCAAGAGAAGAATTCATTATCAACAATTACATACAGGTGCATCCGATGGCCTTGTTAAAACACCGGGAATTAAATGATGCCGGGTTGAGTAAGACCATTGCTACCATGATTCTTGGTTTTGAAAATGAAGAAGATTTTTTTATACAACGGCTGAGTTATGGTATTGCTAAAATAGCCGCTTCATTTTATCCAAATAAAGTGATTGTACGTTTCAGCGATTTTAAAAGCAATGAATATTTTAATTTGCTGGGTGGAAAATACTTTGAGCCACATGAAGAAAACCCGATGATCGGATGGCGCGGAGCCAGCAGGTATTATTCCGAAAAATATAAAGAAGCATTTGGGATGGAATGTAAAGCGATCAAAAGGGTAAGAGAAGAAATTGGATTGAGCAATGTAGTTGTAATGATCCCTTTTTGCAGAACAGTAGAAGAACTGCACCGTGTACACGATGTAATGAAAGAATATGGCCTGGAAAGAGGAAAGGAGGGCCTGGAACTGTTCCTGATGGCGGAAATACCTTCCAATATTATCATGGCGGAAGAATTTGCCAAACATATTGACGGGTTTTCAATTGGTTCAAACGATCTAACACAACTTACTTTAGGGCTCGACAGGGACTCTTCACTGGTTGCACATTTATATGATGAAAGAAACCCGGCAGTAAAAGAATTATTGAGGATGCTTATTCAAACAGCAAAAAAAATGAAAGTGAAAGTGGGTATTTGCGGACAAGGTCCATCAGACTTTCCTGATTTTGCGCAATTTCTTGTTGAGCTGGGTATTGACAGTATTTCGGTAACACCGGATTCAGTAGTAAAAACAGTGAAAGCAATTGCTGCAGTTGAAAATAATGTATGACGATAAGCTATCCCCGGCAGCGGCTTCTGCCCTGTCGGCGGTTATTCAAGAACTAATAGTTTATATTTATTTAATAACCGATGTGGATATAGAAACAACTGCTGGAATTCGCCATAATTATATTAAAACAGGCTCTGTATTTTTCTTACCAACCGCTGTCGGGGTTTAAAACCCCTGCCTGATTGCATCATGCAGTCAGGGCCGACAGGGTTAATATTACCTGATCAAAATCACTGTTCCTTTCATTTCAACCAATTGGTTATTATATCCCCTGCCCCTGATCAACCACGTGAATGTACCTGTGTCCTGTATTTTCCCTTTGAATCTTCCATCCCATCCATTAACAGGGTCTTTTGTTTCAAAAACCAGTTGTCCATACCGGTTGTAAACCCTGAACCATTCAGTTGTACTAATGCCTACAGGCAAGGCAGAAAACCTGTCATTTAAACCATCATTATTCGGAGAAAAAGCATTTGGAACATAATAAGTTGGCCCCTTGAACACTTTGATGTGGAGTGAATCAAAACCCTTACAACCTGCGGCATCGGTTACTTCCAGGTAAAACATATATTCCGGGTCTGTAAGCCTGATCTTCGGATTAGATATCTGTGCATTTGAAACTGCTGCATTTGAAGGCACCCAGGTCCAAAGATAACTGCCACCACCGGTTGCATTCAATGCAAACAATACATTTTGCACAGCAATGCTATCACCGAAAGCCTCGGCAAATACCGGCGGGCGTTGGCTTAAATTTACTTTTACAGTGTCTGCACAGCTTCCCCCGTCTCCAATGATGAGTTCATAATTCCCGGGTGCAGATACATCAGCAGGATCAGTTACCGGGAGACCATTGTAACTCCAGTTTTTAATGATCGTGTATCCCACAAGATTATATAATGAGTCAAGGTTCAGGCTTTCCCCGAAACAGGTAGTCACCTGCATGTCATCCACGGGTTCAAAATCACCGTAACGGATAATCGCTTCGCTTTCATCGTTAATACAAGGCGCTATGCCATTGATCAGATAAGTAAAGCGATACATACCGGCATTGAAAGGTGCGCTGAAAATTCCTGTTACAGGATCAAGCGTTCCTCCCGAACCTGATGTTAGAGCCCAGGTGCCACCGGGTTGTTCACCGGTAATAATATTAAAAAGATTGATAAAAGGAACCTGGCTGTCGCAAACGGAAATGCTCCCATCTATGCCGGCATCCGGTTGCAGATACACAGTTATATCAACAAATGAAGTATCATTTTCACAACCGTTACTGCTGCTTACCACGTATTGAAATCTGCTACTCGTTGCCGTTACTGACTGTGTAAAAGTGCCTCCTGCAGCATCAAAAACACCTCCGCTTCCTGTGACCCTTTGCCAGCTTCCGCCAGGTTGCGCACCTGTGAGCAGGCTGAAAAGATCAATTGTTTGGGTAT
>JAGPDJ010000281.1 GCA_018057635.1 Ferruginibacter sp.
CAAAAATAACCTCTAATTAATTTACCAGTTCAAAACTGTCTTTCAACCTGATATCTTTTGATGAAGCGCCGATCATGATCTCAAATTCTCCCGGTTCAGCAACCCATTTCAGTTGCTGATCATTGGCTGGATCAGGTGCATAGAAAGATAATTTTTCCATATCAATCATAAAACTGATCGTTTTAGATTCTCCTGCAGCCAGCATGAGCTTTTGAAAATCCTTTAATTCTTTAACAGGTCTGATAAATGAGCCTACCTTATCCCTTACATATAACTGTACAATTTCTTCTCCTGCATATTTACCTGTATTGGTAACCGTTACTGATACAGTAATTTGATCCTCCCGTTTCATTTTCTTATTGCTGAATTGTAGCCCGGTATATTTAAAACCTGTGTAACTCAATCCATACCCAAATTCATACTTAGGAAAAATAGAGAGATCATTGTAAGAAGAATTGTAATTGCGGTTTTCATCGTTGGTTGCAGGGCGGCCTGTATTAAAATAATTGTAATAGATAGGTACCTGGCCAACACTACGGGGAAAGCTCATAGCCAATTTTGCTGACGGATTATAATCTCCGAATAAAATATCTGCAATGGCATTTCCTGCTTCGCTGCCCAGCCACCAGGTATACAAAATGGCGGGTGCATTGTCTGCAGTATAATCAAAAACCAATGGACGGCCGGCATTTATTAAAACAACAACCGGTTTACCGGTAGCTAACAATTCTTTCAGTAATAATTCCTGCACACCGGGTATATTAATATTACTTCTGCTCTTTGCTTCACCGCTCATGTCTCTTCTTTCGCCAATACTTAATATTACCACATCCGATTGCTTTGCTATGTTTACAGCTTCTGCAAAACCTGATCTGTCATCACCTTCAATATCGCATCCTTTTGCATAAAGTAATTTGCTATGCTTACCCATTTTATTTTCCAAACCTTTCCATTGTGATACGATAAAATTGGAATCAACACCCGGAACTTCTACATCCCAGAACCCCTTATTTTGCTTCAGAGGTTTTACCAATGGCCCAATAAAAGCAATCGTTTTGGTTTCTTTGGATAAAGGAAGCAACTGGTTTTCATTCTTTAAAAGCACAATACTTTTTGATGCTATGAGCCTGGCAGCTTTGGCATGTTCCGGATTATTCAAGGCAGCCTGCTCTCTTTCAGCATTGCAAAACCGGTAAGGGTCATCAAACAAACCCAATTCAAATTTCTTCTGTAAAATCCTTTTAACTGCATCATCAATATAAACAACAGGTACTTTATTATCTTTCACCAATTGTGCAAGGTTATTTTTATAATTACGGCTTTCCATATCCATATCGCAACCTGCTGTTATTGCAGACAACGCAGCCTCATATTCATTTTTAACACTGCCGTGGTTGATCATTTCACCAATGGAACCCCAGTCGCTTACTACAAATCCTTTAAAAGACCACTTGCCTTTTAATATATCTCTTTGCAGGTACCGGTTACCGGTAGCCGGTACACCGTTAAGATCGTTGAATGAATTCATAAAAGTAGCTACACCGGCATCAACGGCAGCTTTAAATGGAGGAAGATACACTTCCCACAAAAGCCTGTTACTCATGTCAACAGAATTATAGTCACGTCCACCAATAGCTGCTCCATAGCCAACAAAGTGTTTAGCACAGGCCATTACTGCATTCAATTCACCTGAATTATTTCCCTGGAAACCCTTTACCCTTGCAAAAGCAATCCTGGAACCCAGGTATGTGTCTTCACCGGCTCCTTCCATTACCCTGCCCCAGCGTGGATCCCTTGAAATATCAACCATGGGGGCAAACGTCCAGTTTATTCCACTGGCACTGGCTTCTGTTGCAGCAATCCTGGCAGACAACTGCATGGCATCCAGGTCCCAGCTACAAGCTTCAGCAAGCGGAATTGGAAAAGTTGTCTTAAAGCCATGAACAACATCCTGTCCGAATAACAAGGGGATTTTTAGCCTCGATTGCATGGCAATGGTTTGCCAGCTTTTCGTACGTTGGGTTCCAAGGCAATTGAGCAAAGAACCAACCTGGCCATTACGAACCTGGTTTCCTTTACTTGTATCAATGGTAACGGGACCAGTTGCCAGCCAATCATCATTATATTGATTAAGCTGCCCGATCTTTTCTTCCAGTGTCATTAATTTCAAAACTGAATCAACTTTTTGAGCAATGGATTTCTTTTGTGCAGAAAGTTGAATACTGATCATTGTATTAAAAAATAGGATCAGCAAAAGTTGAAGTAGCTTTTTCAATTTTAAAGATTGAGTGTAATTAATAAATGTATGACACCTGTTTATTCATACACAATTTAATGAATTGGGCTTATTGGTAAACCCTTACATAATCCACTTCCATTTTTTGAGGGAAGATCTTGTCTTCCACCCCAAACTTTCCTCCCCAATTACCTCCCACAGCTATGTTCAGCAATAAATGAAATTCTTTGTCAAATGGCCATGCCTCACTGCCTTTGTGTTCATTCTTAAACACATTGTATTTCTTTTTATCAATGAAAAAGGAAATACTGTCAGCAGTCCATTCTAATTCATAAATATGAAATGCTTTAGACAAGTCATTAAAAAGTAAACCCTTTGATTTTTGTGTACCAATCATTCCGTTATAAGCAGCGGAATGGATTGTACCAAAAACAGAATCGGGCATATAACCCACATTCTCCATGATATCAATTTCACCGCTATTTGGCCAACCACCATATTCCCATTTTGTTGGGAGCATCCAGATAGCAGGCCACATTCCTGTTCCTGCCGGAAGTTTTGCTTTTATTTCAAAACGTCCGTATTTCCAGTCGCCCTTATTTTTAGATACGAGCCTTGCAGATGTATATGCAGCCCCGGAATAATTTTCCTTACGCACTTCAATGACCAGGTTTCCTTTCTCAGCCCTTGCATTTTCCAGCCTGTTCCAGGTATAATACTGCAATTCATTATTACCCCAACCACAATTATCCGGGCAACCTTTGCCTTTGTCATAACCCCATTTCATGGAATCAGGCAAACCTGTGTAATCAAATTCATCTGACCAGACCAGTTTTGTAAATAATGATTGTGAATAAGCTATACTTTGTACAGAACAAAACATAGTTGTTATTACCAGCAACCGGAATATGGTTCTTTTATTGATCATGATATAAATATTAAAAATATTACCTGTTGAAACAACAGGGGAATGATTTTAAAAAGTGGAGGTTTTATCTTAAAAAAGAATATACGATCCACTTATTAATGATTGCTTAAATGAGAAAACTGCTTGCTAAAACCAAAACATAAATCATTTATTCGTTTCCGTTATATTACTGCTTACACGCAATCAGGTAAGCAGGTAAACGGTTATTTTCAGACAAGTTGAAATAACCCTTAATTATAAACCCTTATATAATCTATTTCCATCGTAGCATTGGTAAATGCCGGATCCACTGTTCCGCCAAATACTCCACCCATAGCCACATTCAGGATAAAAAAGAATTCCTGGTTAAAAGGCACACTTGCCGAGTTGCTGAATGTGTGAAATAGCTGATCATCTACATAAATTTTTATAAATGCAGCAGACCATTCCATACTGTATTTATGAAACTCAGTGGTAGCATTGGAAATTATTTTAGTACTACCGTCAGCGTTACCACCCGAATGTCCGGGATAATGCAGTGTTCCGTAAATTTTATTCAACTCACTGCCTTTGTGTTCCATGATATCAATTTCCCCGCAATTGGGCCAGCCTGCAGTGCTGATATTATTGCCCAGCATCCAGATAGCAGGCCATGTACCCACACCGGCCGGAAGTTTTGCAAGAGCTTCAACTTTACCGTATTTAAATGAAAATTTACCTTTAGAAAGTAACCTGGCTGAAGTATATGCACTGCCGCTGAAATTTTCCTTTAATGCATGTATCTTAAGCATACCGCCCTGCACAACTGCATTTTCGGGCCTGTTGGTGTAATACTGCAATTCAGCATTTCCCCATCCGCCTGCACCAAGATCGTAACCCCATTTTGCCGGGTCGGGTGCGCCTGCTGTATTGAACTCATCTGACCATACCAATGA
>JAGPDJ010000280.1 GCA_018057635.1 Ferruginibacter sp.
CCTGTATTGCTAGTCTGGCTGATACCAATGGTAATACTTCCTGTATTCTGTACCTGCATATAATACCAAACCGGGTTTGGCGTAGTAAACAAACAACCATAAATGCCTGAACCTCCCAATGAAGGAACATTGGTATTATTGGGGAAAGTATAAACATTGCTGGTACAGAAAGGCAAAGCTGTAGAACATGAGCCTGCAGGTCCTGGTGGAGGAGGAATCGTGATACACAATCCAAATGTTCCCTGGTTATCATTACCATATTCCCAAACTCTTACCCACACTGTACTGCCGGGAACAAGACCTGTAGCAGAAATTCTTGGCATCAGTCCGTTCTGGCTATCATCATCATCACATTCAATTAATGTAAGAGCGCTGCAACTGGTGCCGCTGTAAATTGCCATACCTCCATCAGTTATAAAACCAGTTTGAGTATCAAAGGTTAAAGCACCGCCACAAGGAACGGTAACTTTAAACCATACATCACCTCCCTGGTAGTTTGCACAACCAGGAGCAGTTACACCTGTTGATCCTGATGCCCCTTCGTTTGAATATGTTGTATAGTTACAGGATGTTCCTGCTGTTATATCAATTGCGGTACAGGGGTCATCATTGGTTGGTGGCGGCGGAGGAAAACTAACACAAATGCCAAAAGTTCCGTTGTTATCATTGCCGTATTCCCAAATCCTGATCCATACGGTAGAAGTTGGAGTCAAGCCGGTTGCATTAATAAAAGACATCAGGCCATTTGGACTATCATCATCATCACATTCAATTAATGTTAAGTTAGAACAAGATGTTCCGTTATATATTGCCATACCTCCATCAGTGATCACGCCGGCTTGTGTATCAAACCGCAGGCTTCCCGATGCCGGTACCACCACTTTAAACCATACATCTCCACCAAGGTAGTTGGCGCAGCCGGGAGCAGGCACGCCGGCCGACGCTGTTGCGGCTGCATTTGTGTATGTAGCATAACTGCAAGTTGCACCCGGCGTTAAATCAATGGCATTGCATGGCTCGTCATTTGCAGGCTGGGCAAAAGTTGTTAATGCAGAAAATGATACAATCATTAACATCAAAAGCTGCCTGGCTGATTTCTTAACATTTGAAAATTTGACACTCACTGATAGCATATAATATTTATTTATAGTATTCAATCAATTAATTTTTTTTTGCTTCTTCAAGCCTGGCATTTATCTGCCCGGTTAAAATATGCCAGAACATCAAAAAATCTGATGCCAGGCTATAAAACGGATATGTAAAAGTTGCAGGCTTATTCTTTTCAATAAAAAAATGGCCAACCCATGCAAAACCATATCCAACAACAGGAATAACTGCAAATAAAAACCACTTACCGGTCATTATACCTGCTGCCAGGCATACAAGTAATATTGCAGTTCCGGTAAAATGCAGCAGCCTGTTCTTTACATTGCTGTGTTCCGTTAAATAATAAGGATAAAAACTTTTAAAATCTTTATACTTTTTATCTGCACCCATCCCGTTAAAAATTTATTTTTTCTTTAAGTCAAATTGCAAACCTATTTCATGTGCACCGGTACCGCCTGCATACACACTGATTGGTGTTTGGTAGTAATCATATGAATAAGCCAGTCTTGCCCTTTGCAATATTTTAAACCCAGCCTGGATACTCCAGAATTGTTCTACCCTCCAGTTTAAAGCCCACCATATTTTATCCTGGTAATCTATTTTTACACCAAAATCAAATTCACTGGGTGAGTTTTGAATTACCCTGACCATGGCATTTGGAATAACATAAATATTTTCGCCTGTTTGTATCCTGTAATTTGCAGTGAAATTATAATGGCGGTATAATTTTCCACCTTCCTTAGAGTTGGGAACATTGGCCAGTTCCAGTTTTGATTGAATCAACTGGCTTACAGCTGCACCAATACTCAATTTATCGTTAGTCCAGTAAAGACCGGCACCGGCGTCAATTCCTAATTTTTTATCTCTTCCACCAAGCAAAGGATCATTGCTTCCCAATGCATCTGTAAGTTTGCTCTTATCTATGGCATACTGAAGTGCCCTCAGTTCTATACCAATACCTAACCTGCTAACATCACCGGTTTTTACATGATAAGAATAAGCCAACTGGATACCTGTACGGCTAGTAGGCCCCGTTTCATCCCGGTATATATACGCTCCAATTCCTGCTTTTAACTTTTGAAGGTGAAAATCACCATAAAGCATATAGGTTCTTGGGTTTCCGGGAAAAGAAGACCATTGGTTCCTGTATGAGATACCTACCATGCTTTGTTTTGAAATGCCCGCTGCAGCCGGGTTGTACATCGCATTGTGCTGCAGGTATTGGCTTGTGAAATGTAATTGCTGGCTATAGCCCGTTGCGCTTAAACAAAACAGGGCAATCACTGTGAAAATTTTTCTCATATTCGTTGTTTGAAGGAAAATGAAAGTACTATTTATTTGTTAAATAGGTTTAACAAATTTGAGATATTTTAGACATTATTTCAATTTAATTATTTCATATTAATAATTTCTATGTTTCGTAAATCAGCCAGCCTGTGCTTCACTTCATCAATCCTGCTATTTGGAATTCCAGTTTTAATTACTGGAAATAATTGAAAATCCTGTTCAAGGATACTGCAATTACTTTGTTTTAATATCTGCATTATCTCATTTACCTGGGTATATTCAAATTGTATCTTATAAATTTGTTCTACTTGTTTTCTTATAACCGGAATTGTTTGCAAAACCAGCGCTGTTGCTGTTTTATAAGCATTGATCAGGCCGGGAACTCCCAATAATGTTCCTCCAAAATAACGTACAACAATCACAGCTGTATTAGTCAGGTCCCTGCTGTCTATCTGGCCAAGAATTTGTTTGCCGGCTGTTCCGGAAGGTTCACCGTCGTCGCCCGACCTGAAGTTATCTGCATGAAAACCTAACCGGTATGCAAAACAATGATGTACTGCTTTAGGGTGTTCCTTTTTTAATTGACGGAGATGATCTTTAAAACCCTGGGCAGTTTCTATAGGGTAAGCATACGCAATAAATTTACTGCCCCTGTCTTTAAATTCTTCTGTAGCAGGTTTGTCGATGGTAAAATAATATTCAGGCAGTTTCACTAATAGTTGTTTTACAAATGTTCACACTCAAATTGAATGCTTATAATACGATATTTCATCTGAAAGGTATTGTACTTGCAAATGAGGTTTATCATTTCCCGGAAAAGGAGCAGCTTTACCATTTCCAATATTAAGTTCTTTATTTGTTATTACCCTCATCTCATCCCACAACCCTGTATCAATAAATGAACCCAGCAAATGTGTTCCGCCTTCTACAAATAATGAAATGATATTACGTTGATAAAGCATGTTCATTATATCCGGAATCATATTTTCATTGTCAGGAATTTTGTAAAATACATTGTTCCCATCAACATCGTTTCTGATTGTATTAATGATGATTGTTTGAACAGTTTTATCCAGTAACTTGTTAGCAACGGGTATCTTTAAAAATTTGTCTATAACAATACGCACCGGGTTGTTACCCTTCCATAACCTTGTGGTAAGTGAAGGGTTGTCGGTAAGTGCGGTATTGGTTCCAACCATGATGGAGGCTTCTTCACTACGCCACTTATGTACCAGCCTGTCGGAGATCTCATTGCTTATTTTAAACCTGTACTGATCTTCAGCCGTAATTTTATGATCTTTGCTTTGCGCCCATTTTAAGATGATATAGGGTCGCTTTTTTTGATGAAAAGTAAAGAACCGTTTGTTTAATTCCTGTGCTTCCTTTTCCAATATACAGGTGATAACATCTATTCCATTGGACTGTAATTTTTCAATGCCCGAACCATTTACTTTTTCAAAAGGATCTTTGCAGGCTATTACTACACGTGGTATTGAATGACGGATAATGAGATCGGAGCAAGGAGGCGTTTTTCCAAAATGGTTACAAGGTTCCAGGGATACATATAAAGTACTCTTACTTATGAGGTGCCTGTTATGATCAGGTACATTTTTTAAACATTCAACCTCGGCATGATCAAAACCATAATTTCTGTGATAACCTTCACCAATGATAACATGATCAT
>JAGPDJ010000025.1 GCA_018057635.1 Ferruginibacter sp.
GGTCCCGGTGCTTGGGGTCAAGGTTGGCATGTATCTTAAAAACAAAGCCGCTCATCTTATCTTCTTCCACATCCACGGGACGCACCGTTGTTTCCCGGCTCCGGGGTGTAGGTGCAATGCGGATAAATGTATCCAGCATTTCCTTCACGCCAAAGTTGTTGATGGCCGATCCAAAGAAAACCGGCGCCACTTTTCCATCCAGGTAGTCCTGTATCTTCAGTTGCCCATGTACCCCGTCCACCAGTTCCACATCTTCCCGCAGTTGTTGAGCATCCTTCTCTCCCAGTTTATCATTTACCACTTCGTCATGCAGATCAGAAATAGGAATGGCTCCCTCTTCGGCACCTTTGGTACCCGCGGTAAACAACAATAAATTTTTATCGTGCAGGTTATATACGCCTTTAAATTCTTTACCGCTGTTGATGGGCCAGGTCATCGGGTGCAGGTGGATGGCTAATTCTTTTTCAATTTCTTCCAGCAGGTCAAAGCGGTTCTTACCGTCCCGGTCCATTTTGTTGATGAAAACAATAACGGGAGTATCCCGCATGCGGCAGACTTCCATCAGGCGGCGGGTCTGTGCTTCCACCCCGTTCACACTATCAATCACCAGGATAACACTGTCCACCGCTGTAAGGGTACGGTAAGTATCTTCAGCAAAGTCCTTGTGACCGGGAGTATCCAGCAGGTTGATCAGTACGTTGTTGTATTCAAAACTCATTACCGAGGTAGCCACGGAGATACCCCGTTGCCGTTCTATCTCCATAAAGTCGCTGGTCGCATGCTTCTTTATCTTATTGCTCTTTACCGCACCCGCCACCTGGATGGCACCGCCAAAGAGCAGGAATTTTTCGGTCAGCGTCGTTTTACCCGCATCCGGGTGAGAGATAATGGCGAATGTTTTGCGCCTTGCTATTTCGTTGTGATATTTCATAAATGGCCGCAAAGGTAAGCGTTGAGGCTTATCTGAATAAAAACAATGGCTCTAAGCACAAAAAGACAATTTAGTTTAGCATTGTATAAAATATTAACATAAATACAATATTGTAATTATATGATTTTTAATTTTTTATGGCCAGTACTATGAAAATCGCTTAATTTCTATTCACAATTAATATAAATTTATTTTTCACAACTATTTTGTTGTTAAAAACCATTATTTTTACATTCAATCAAACAAGAAGCCAAAATGAAGAAATTAATTTATTTAACACAACAATTTTATTGTAATGCCGTTAACTTATCAAGCCAATGGAAATTTGCCAGCTGGAATCCATGTTATAACAATCGATCAGCTAAAAATTGATTTAGGTTTTACAAAAAAAAGAAGGGATTTAATTACTGGTCTTTTACAAGCTATAAAAGATTTGAAATCTTGTGGATGCACTAAACTCTTTTTGGATGGAAGCTTCGCCTCCAATTGTGACCATCCTAATGATTATGATGCATGCTACGATCCAACCGGGATGAATTGGGAAAAAATCTTTAAAGAACATCCTGTATTTCTAGACTTTTCAAATGCCAGATTGAATCAAAAACTAAAATATGGAGGCGAATTTTTCTCTGCCACTGCACTTGCCTCTCCTCCAAGAGAGTTGTACATAGAGTTCTTTCAAAAAGATAAAAACGATAATTCACCAAAAGGTATAATACAGATTAACCTATAAAACCTTAAATAATGATTAAGAATGACAAACAAAATAGTATCACCAAGCAAAAACTCAAAGAATTTCAATCTGCACTAACAGAACTACAAAGTCAAGAAGGTTTACATCCAATCTTAAAAAAAGCACAAATAGATGGAGTAAAAAGTCAAATTGAAGATTTTGAAAGAGATATTTTGGAGTATGAACAATTGAAGAAAGGTGAAATAAATTTTTTAGTTGCCGACTCATTACCCAACTTTCAATTAGCCTTAATTAAAACAAGAATAATAAAAGGCTGGACTCAAGCAGACTTGGCTTCAAAAGTTGATATGCAAGAACAACAAATTCAAAGATATGAGGCATGTAATTATTCTACAGCTACGATTGCCAGATTATCCTTAATAGCCGAAGCACTCGAAATGGATATTCAGCCAATAAAAATTGAATTCCATAAGCCATATCATTTTTCCGAAGAAATAGACGAAAATCGGTTATCTATTATTAAGAAAAGAGTTAGAGAGAGAAATAATAAATTATTTGAATTAAACGACTGATATGAAAACCATAACTTTTTATTCTTACAAAGGTGGCGTTGGAAGATCACTAGCATTGGCCAATATTGCATTAAGATTGGCAGAGTTTGGTAGAAAAGTTTGTTTACTTGACTTTGATCTTGAAGCACCTGGACTACATTTTAAATTTCCGATAGCTAACCAAATAAAATTAACTAAAGGGATTGTAGACTATATTTATGAATTTACCAATTCTGGGATTCTACCTTCAAGTATTAAGGATTATTCTTTAAAAATCACTCCTCATTCATTAAAAACAAGTATAGATTTAATACCTGCAGGAAATATTGATTCAAAAGAATATTGGCATAAGGTTTCTTCAATTAACTGGCAGGAATTACTTTACAAAAATGAAAACGGTTTAGCCTTTTTACTTGATTTAAAAGAAAAAATAAAAAAACAGCTCGACCCCGAATATTTACTAATTGACTCAAGAACAGGAATTTCAGAAATGTCAGGAATTACACTTTCATTACTTGCGGATGAAATTGTTGTAGTTGCAGCTAACAATAAAGAGAATCTCTATGGATGTCAGAAAATCATTGAAAGCATAAGTAATCCTAAAAACTTAGTTCAAGATACACCCCCTAAAGTAACTTTTGTTCTAAGCCGAGTACCTTTTACTGATAATTCAATTGACAAATCAAAAGAACAGAGTTTAATTTCTAAAATCAAAAGAGATTACTTACCAAATTTAAAAAGCGAAATAAATATAATTCATTCAGATAGGGAATTAGAGGAAAACGAAAGAATAAAAATTGGCTATGAAAAAGATGCAAGTACAGCACAAATATCAAGAGATTATTTGAATCTCTTTGAACAATTAACACAAAATGATTTTACAAGTGAAGAACTTGCAATATTCAAAAACATTAAAAAAGCCGAAACTCTTTTTCTGAAAGCTTTAAGTTCAAAATCTTCTTCAGAGAGAATGGATTTAATTTCAAGGGCTATTAGTCTTAATAGCAGAAATTATAATTTCTATTATTTTCGAGCAATGGAATATTATAATGTTAAAGAGTATGAAAAGGCCAAAAATGACATTTCACAAATTCTAAATAAGGTTGTATACCTACCGGCTTTAGAATTATTAGGCGAAATCCAACTCACATTAAATGATTTGAATAATGCAAGAAAAACATTTGAAAATATATTGAAAATTAATCCCAAGTATTATAATGCATTAACAGGATTAGGCTTAATTTGCTATCGTGAAAACATGATTGAAAAATCTATTGAATACTATACTATGGCAATAGAAATCTCCCCTGAAATACCTTTTGCATATAATGGAAGGGGTAACTCTAATAGAATACTAGAAAAATATGACGAGGCTTTAACTGACATTTATAAAGCCTTAGAACTTGACCCAAACTTTGCTATCGCTCTTGCTACACTTGCTGAAATAAAAGCTGGACAAGGAAAGATTAATGAATTCTATCTAAATTTAGAAATGGCGTTAATACTAGATGCAGAAAATTTACAAAATAGCTTATCGACAGAAAAAATTTATAAACAATTTATTTTAGAAGAACGGTTTCAAAAACTATTAGAAAAATATAATTTAACTACTGGAAATTTCTTATAACCCCCCGTTGTCCTTAGTGTTCCAAAAAATAAAAAACTGCTGAATGCTTATACTTCGTTCCGACCGTTGGAAAGGGATAAATATTGTATCGAAGCATCAGCCTCTACGAAGCTGTAAAACCAATCATAAAAGCAGTTTGCCCTTCTCTCCCTGGTGTTCCTACTTTATAGTTACTCAGCCGATCCCGAATGAACCGGGACAAGTTGTCTTACCGTCCGGCCTCCACCTGGAATGAGAGTGAGTTATTAAAAAACATATATTTATAGCAGGTAAATAATTTGTAATGAAAGCTAGTATTAAAATCACCGGGTTTGTATTGCTTGTTTTATCGTTTGTCTTTTCAGCTACTGTGCAAGCCCAGGCCAGTAAAGAACTGAATGACCAGTTTCTAAAAATCCTGGAGTCGTTTCCATCAGGCTTTGAAACACTTAAAAACGGGGTGCCAAAATATGACATCAAGAACAACAGTTTTTATTCAAAAGTGAATATCAGCGGCACTAAATATTGCTTCCTTGAAAAAGACTATAGGACAGGAAAACTGGAGTATCTCGCTAACATAGAATCTGATGAAGAACTGCCCATGTCTGTTTTTGATAAATTATATACCGAATGGAAAGCCAAAATTGCTTCGCTTGACTTTAATGGTGTACCACTGGTGCCTTATACAAATACTAAATACAAAAACGGTGGGGAATATGAAATGTATGTAAAAGGCGACGCCTGGCGGCTTAAAACAGAAGGCTTGTCAATAGATAAAAAATATTTCAACTTTACCATCAGGCTGGAGTACCTGGATCTGGACCAGGGAGGTTTGATGGTGAGAATACTTATTACAGATAACTAAACCAGCCCCTTTCACTTCTGTCCCCGTTGTCCGTAGTATTCCAAAAATAAAAAAAACTGAATGGTTCCCGAAGTGTCGGGACAAGTTATGGTTAGTCCCGACTGATGGTACGGGACGAAGCATCAGCCTCAACGAGACTGTAAAAACCAACCAAGAAAGCAGTTTATTTAAAACTAGTCAACCCGCTTGCCCGTTTTATCAATTATATACTCTTCACCATCTTTTTTTACTTCGGCCCTACCGTTTTTGAAGAAACCGGCTTTTTCAAATTTTTCAGTGAACAAGTAATTACCTTCCTTATTTATGTAACTCCATAATCCTTTCATTTCTACTGCGGCAATGCTTTCACTAAAATCAAAAGCATATTCATAACGATAAGCAATCTTCAGTGAATTTGTCAAATCAATAAATCCCCATTCCCCATCTTTTGCAACGGCGGCATACCCTTCCTTGAAAAAACGGGCATCACTATAATAAAACGGGATGACCATATCGTTGCGGGTATTTATAAATCCCCATTTACCGTCTTTTTTTACAGCTGCATATCCCTCACTAAAATCTTTTGACTCTTCGTAAATGAAAGGAACTACTATCTTTCCGGTGGTATCAATAAAACCCCATTTATTATCCTTTCCCAGGGCAGCAAACCCTCTTACCCAGGTTACATAATGGGTGCTATATATTGCCTCGAATACAATTTCATTCAGTTCGTTTTTAAAGCCGGCCTTTCCGTCAGGACCATAAAAAACATATAGTCCCTTTTTTGTTGCCGGTACTTTTTCTTTAACAACTATTGGATCTTTGGGAGCTGGATTCGTCTTTATGGGCGGTGCAACAACTGGCGGTTCAGGTGTTTTTTTTTCAACAGTAGTTGGTTTTTTTACAACGGCAGTGGGTTTAACCGGTTTCTTTTTAGTAACAGTGGTTGTCACTGGTTTTGGAACGGTGGCTTCTTTAAATATTACCGTTTTCTCAAATGAACTAATGACTTGTTTAGTGAGTTTATGACCATCTACATCAATAGGTGATCGGAAATCATAGATAATGATACCATCTGGCACAAAGCTTACATGGCTGGTTTTCCTGAAAATGTCTAAGTATAAACTCCAGCTGTTGGCTAATTTTTCAAACCCTGAGCCACTACCCGGGGAACTGCATATAAATAAGTCAAATTCGAATCCATTTAACAGGTATTTACCATAGGGACTCTTATAGGGAATTCCGTCATAGGTTGCAGATAAGCCATACCCTTTGACAAGTTGATTAAAGAGATTTGTTGAAAGACTGTTGACATAACTGTCATAACTCTTTCCCTGCAGGTGCATTATCTTAAAACCAATTCCCCATGTTCTATCTGTATTCCGGATGATCCATTCATCCTCATTTACCACTTCCAATAAAAATTGTGCAGGGTAAGAAAAACTAAACCGGTATTTATCATTCTGGTATTTTGTTAACGCCGTCCCTGTTTGTGCGCCGGCAAAAAGGCTGATCCAACAAAAAAAGAAAACAAAAGAAATCCGGAGGGTTGCTTTTAAAAATTGCATGTGTGAAATATTAAAGATGAAAAAGCAAACTGCCGGAGTAATGTTTACGGCGGGGTACTTCAATTAAACCGAATCTACTCTTTAATATTGGTATAACTCAATAAAGTTCCGGGGTTGTTTGTAGAGTGACTCCACCAACCACGGCACAATCCACCTGCAATGTCCCCTGGCAACAAATAATCAAACTCCTGTTTTCGGGTTCTTTTTCTTCTCCGGTACTTTCTTTGGAGGTGTGGTTTGTTTATTTACTTTAATAATTTCTCTTATTACAGCAATCACCGGTGCACCAATACCAAGCCGCTGTGCATTGGTAAAAGCAGGGATGGCCTGCTGACCGGTGGGGTCAAAGACTACATATTCATTATTCAACTTGTTGTCTGCGTCCAGTACATCTTCGGGCATATACACCTGTATCCTTACTTTTTTATAACTAACGGGGAAATAGCGTACATAATAATTTTCCTGCAGCTTATACCATTGGTCGTATTTCACCCCTCTCTTTATCACTTTGGATTGCTCCCTGCGAACGGCTATGTTTTCATACGCCTCATACGAGTCAATACTTGTTTCAAATAATTTTTTTATATCGCTGTTGCCGTTCAATACACCGGTTGACCGGGAAACATCTTTTATCAATCCCATCACCCCGCCTTTCAGTTCAAAGATCTGTTTAGGCGTCAGCAGCCTGGCTGCATCGGCTTTAACGGCAGAAGAAAGCTTATTATAATCAGCCCCGCTGACCGTTGACCAGAGCAGCAATTGAATATTCTTTTGTTCCATATCCTGCTGGTCTCTTGAGTTGAGCAGGATAGATTCAACAATACTTTTTCTGTACCCTGTTACCGGCCCCTGCAGGTAAGCATCCCCTTCCCGGGGATCGGGAGTGCCGGGTTGCAGGCAATAGGTTTTAAACTCTGCTTCGTAAAAGCCGGGTTGCAGTACAAATCCTCCGTCCTGTGTCTGTGGCAAATCCATCAACGATAGCGGTTTTTGCTCAGGTGCAAGGACCGGCTGATCCATGGTTGTTACCGGACTTGCATCATCAGTCGTAGTTTGAATATTGTTCTTTGCAGAAGAACAGGCGGTGAGAACCAACACAAAAAATAAGTTTGTAAGTACAGCTGTTTTCATAGCAGGGTATTTAGAGGTTACCAATTGTAGTACGGATGCGAATAATTTGCTGATACAAAGTCTGAAATTATCTTCTCTTATAAAAGCAAAACCGGCGTAAAGTATTGTTAATAGACCCGGCGGACCAGTATTACAAGTAGTTTTCCCATTCTTCCGGTTCTGCTTCCCTGCCGGGACATACTTTTTAATATTACTTAGTAGTCCCCAATAATTAGGACAAGTTATATCACTGCCCGGCCTTTCCTTTGACTGCCTGTATTGTTAATCTGTGACTAACTAATTTTACGCTGTGTACGAAGATGACCATACATGTCATGCATGATCTGCATATGCGGAGCGGTAAGAACAGCCAGGCCCAAAAAAATATAAATAATGATTGCCTGGTTACTGATAAACATAAAACCCAGGGATCCGACGATAAGTATACCAATAAAAGCAAGGGAACTATATAAAACAACCTGCTTTACAACTGTGCCATGAGAATATTTCCCCCCCGCTTTCAGGTACGAAATGATATTCTGTAACGATAATACAGAATGCCATACAATAAAATAAAAAGTAAATCCTGTTAATAAAGGCAAATTGAAAAGTAAAAAAACCAGGACAGCAAACTGCACTAAAAAATATTCAGTTATTGTGCCGGTGTCTTTGGTAAGTATAAAGTATAAAAAGATATTAGAAAAAAAGAAGAGCAGCGATACCGATAAAACCAGGTAATGATGTTGCGCAACCCAATTTAACAGCGGAAACCGATCAATAGTGAAACCGGAGAGCTGGGTCAGCTGCTGTAATTCGTCCATATTATTCAGTAAAATAACTGATAATATAACAAGGCCATAGCTGCTCACCAGCATCTTGCCTATCACCGAATTAGTATTGAAAAAATGCAGATCAGTCTCTCCAAAATGATATGCTGCAAAAAGTAAAAACAATAGAATACCGGCAGCAGGCAAAAAATAAATCAATGCACCAAAAATGATCAACCTCGAAATATAAAAAGCAAAGAAACGGATCGCATTGAATTTTTGTTTACCTGACTCCGCAGTTTTATTGGCCACCAGCAGATCGGCTGCCCCATGCGGAATACCCAAAAAAATAATACCGGTTAAAAAAATAATAAATTGTCCATTGGCTGAAATAGGCTGGAAAAGCCAATGCCCTGCCAATATTAAAACACCTGATACTAATAATAAGGAGCGGAGCATACCTGTTTTATTAAAGAAAATACAGTAGTACCGATCTTGCGACCAGGTACTACTGTACAGAAAGCTTATGCTTTAACTAATTCCTTATCAGACTGTGCCAAAGCATAGATCACCAAACCAAAGCCAATCTTATTGATAGCATCGCCGATATTATATACTACATCCAATGACACCCCTTCCAATATTTTGGCGCCGAATAAACCACCTTCCGTTCCGGCTATATAACCGATAGGATAAATAGCCCAACCAACTAATACAAACCAGGCTAACAATCTTACCGCTTTAGCTACGGCCGGACCTGACTGACCTGCCAGCTTCGCTACATCACCAAACCAAATAAGGTATACGATGTAGAAATAACCAATGCTGCTGACAAAACCCCATATCCAGCTTTGTTTCTCGGTAGGATAAATAGCTTCACCAATGTAACCGGTAACGAGCATGAAAACAGATGCAGCTATCAGCTTCCACAATAAACTGATTTTAGCACCTGCTTTTTTTGTGATCAGGTAAAACTCCACACACATCAATGGCACGGTTAATAACCAGTCTACATAACGGAAAAATGTGGGTGATTCACCTGTTGCCAGGTTATAATCCCGCATATAATAATAGTGTACGGCCGCAATAAATGTAATAAGGCCTGAAACAAGGATTGAAGTCCGCCATTTTTTCTCCATGTTTCCCATTTCAAAAAAGAAAAATGCGGAAGCCGCCATCATGGCCATACAGCCAATAAAGAAAGTAAAGGCGACATAGTTGTCATTAGAAATGGATTGAATATCCAGTAATGGTAAGTCCATACTTAAAATTTTAATTTTTAAAAAATGATAATGAATTTCTATTCCGTATAAACTTCGAACTGTTCAAGATCTTGTACGAAAGGTTAAACATATTTTGAAATTAAAAGGTTTGCAGATTTTCGATTTTTTTTGAAAATTCAGATTTGACAGATGCTTTCATAAATAAAAGTTCCCTACTGTTAAATCTTTACAACATAAAAACAGGAAAGAGTAAACAAAAATTCGTAGTAGTTTATTTTTCAACTGAAAACATCATGTCATGAATGGTACAAGGATCCTGTGGAAGTAACTTCCTCTAACCACAGCTTAAAATTGTGCCTGTATTTTTCCCTTTCTTTGTATAATTGTAAATAAAAATTGACGATGAAAAATAATCTGGTTACCCTGGTAATTACCCTGTTCTCTGTACTATCCTCTACGGCCCAGCAAGATGGCGCTGCACTTGTAAAAACTGCAGGCAAGGCACTCGCTGCTTATAATATCGATCCTGCAGGCAATGCTGCAAAATTGGAAGAAGCCAGGAACCTGATTGAAAAGGCACTAAAAACTCCGGAAGCACAGGCCCTTGCATTGGCATGGATCACAAAAGGTGATATATACAATACCCGCCTGCAAAATGATTTAACCAAAAGAACAATTAATCCCAACGCCGGCTTTACCGGTGATAATGATGCCCTCATTGCGTTTGAGGCATACAAAAACGGGCATCGGCTTTCGGAGAAATCGTACGAAAAATCAGACTGCATAAAAGGTATAAAGGAAGCCCAGGCAAGCCTGGTCAATATCGGGGTGAGCAAATATGAAGAAAAGAAATACGAAAAATCATTCTCCTCCTTTCGTGCTGCAATAGAGAGTCATGACCTGTTGAAGGCAAACGGGCAAAAAAGCCTGCTCGATGAACCGGGCCAGCTGGAATCCCAGATGTACATTACCGGCTTAGCTGCATTCCTTGCAAATCGCTGCAACGATGCCATGATCTACTTCAATAAATTGTACAAAGCAGGCACTGATAAACCAGAAGTGTATGAAGGCCTTTATAATTGTAAACTGCAGTTGGGCGATGAAACAGGTGCCGGGAAAATGCTCGAAGAAGGTCGCAAAAAATTCCCGGAAAATACAGGCCTCTTGTTTGCTGAAATCAACTTTTTACTGAAAAACGGCCGGTTAACTGCATTAACAGTCCGGCTGGAAGAGGCCATCAAAAAGGAACCAGACAATATCGGTCTTTATGTAACACTTGGTAATGTATATGACAACCTGTATCAATCCGCTCAAAAAGAAAATGATGTGGTTAAAGCAACAACATATTTTGACAAAGCAAAAAAATACTTTGCGGAAGGGCTGACGAAAGATCCTAAAAACCTGGATGCGAACTATTCCCTGGGTGCACTTTATTACAACAAAGCTGCTATCCGTACGCAGCAATTGAATGCACTGCCGGAAGATTTTTCAGCGGAAGGAATAAAAAAACAAACTGCTATCGGCAACGAGATCATGGGTTTGTTTGACCAGGCATTGCCTTATTTCAAAAGATCAGAAAGTATTGACCCCAATGATATCAATACACTGATTGCATTGGTTGAAATTTTTGCACGCAAAGAAGATGAAGCTATTTCACTGGCAATGAAAAAAAGATTGGACATCGTTAAAGCCGGTGGCAAGAATCAAACCTCCTATTTTAAATAGGCAGAATAATCAGGGAGTTTTGGTGCAGGCAGCCAGGATCTCTTCGACCGGCACAACTGAAGTAAAAGCAGCCGTTTTCTTCCTGGCCTTATTATAAATATAAATAGCAGGCACTTCGCTGTATCCAAACCAACTGTCAAATTTATATTCTGTATCCTTGCACATAAACAGGTTTTGCAAACCGGTAAAATACTTTTTTCTAAAGGCTTCAATATCCTCCAATTCTGCCCAGCTGACATAGATCATTGTACTATTTGAAAATTTTGCAGCTTTGTCCCTGATCTTCGTGGCTTGTGTGATACACTTTTCACAATAAGGGTCAAAATAACAAACAATAATGGGTTTGTTTGCAGGCAGCCGGGCCGGTGTAATATTCTCCTTTTTAGTGCTGGTAAATGAAAAATCCGGTAATGCCTGAGACTGAGCATCCAAAGAAAGAAAAACGATGATAGCAATCAACGGGAATAATTTCATACAATTATTTATAGTATTAAATATATTAAAATCAAGATATATCTTACATCTTTTCTTCCGTTGATCCTTTTTTGGTCACTTCAATGAAAGCATTATGCCTTACTGGCACATATAGCCCCCCAAAGTAACTTCCTCCAACCACCAGGTCAAAGAGTAATTCTCTTTAAAAAAGAATAACAATCCCTTTAGAACTAACGGCATAGAATTTTCCGTTCTACAGGGCAATCTCCACACATATGAACAATACTTATATCCTGCTGCGCAATAACAGCGAAAGCACTCCCCTTAGCCTGGAAGACCTGAAACGTATTGGCCTTCTCCCTACCGACCTGTTGTGGGTGGAATGCCAGAGTGTATGCTGGCAAAAACCGCAGGAGATACCGGAACTAAAACAACTGCTGACCGTGGCAGACCGGACGTTTATTAAACCCGCAATAGCTGAACAACCGGAAAAATATGCTCCTCCTGTAGAAAACGAAACAGTGGCTGGTACCCACAAGAACGGTGTGCATGTTGAACTTCCGTCAAATTACAAGTCCCTTACTAAAAAAAAGGAAGACACTGCCCCGGTAAAACAAGAAAGCCCCGCCTTGCATACCGAAACAAAAACCCCCGTTACTTTAAATACAAATGATAGCAATCACCATCTTTCCGGCACCGATAGCCAGCCCGGTGAAGGCAACAAAGACCCCTGGATGCGGAACCATGCACCGAAAGATAAAACCGAAATGCTGGAATCGCTGCTGAAGTTACCTCCCAAAAAAATAGCCCTCTATGCCGGGTTGGTAGCAGCCGGCGCCCTGATGATGCTGGTGATAAGGGGTACTGGCGGACATGAACAAATGAGACCGCAACCTGTTACCCAACAAACAGAAATCATAAAGACAACTCCGGTTGAGATTCCCGCAGAAGAACAAGCGGCAGATAGTACCACCACACCGGAAAGTTATGCTCAGCAAAACATTCCCATCGGACAACCAACAACAAACCCGGCTGAAGAAAAAAATATATCCGCACCCCAAAAAAATGAAGCAACGGCAAAGAATACGGTAACTAAAAAAGAATCCACCCCGGTAACCAATGAAACGACAGAAATTAAACCGGTTGCAGTTGCAGAAAAAAAGGAAGTGAAAAAAGTATCGGTTGAAAATATTTCTTCGAAACTACAATTGAAAGCGAATGAATACACGGTGGCGGCCTTTGGTGGCATCCGCAATCTTAAAATGACCTTACAAAATGATTCCCGTTACCTGCTTGATAAAGTATCGGTGGAGTTAAACTACCTGAACCCGGAAGGGAAAATAGTAAAAACAGAGAAGATCGATTTTAATTATGTACAGCCGGGAGCCGAAGCCACTATAGCGGTAAATAAAACTACCCGGGGTGTAAAATTGGATTATAAGATCACCAGGATCGAATTAAAAGAAACAGCGGCTAACAATTCAGCTGCGGGAGAAAACAATATTTTTTCCAAGAATTAGACAAATAAAAGCACTTACAGGGCCATTCATCCATTACTCTCCGTTTTATAGATCCGGTTCAGCATAGCATACAAATCCGGATGATTGGCGTTTAATAAGTCAGGTTGCTCAAAAAAGTATTCTGAAATAACAGCAAAAAATTCTGCAGGATTAGTAGCTCCGTACATATCAATATCAGATCCATGCCTTTTCATCTGTGTAATTGTTGAATCCATCATATTCCTCCACTCAGTAGTGTATTTCCGCTCTAAAATTATTTCAGGAACACCATCCATCGTTCCATCCATTTTATCAATCAGATGCACAAACTCATGAATAGCGGTATTGTGGGCATCCTGTTCATTTATAAACCCCTGCCGCAACTGCCACTTGGTAATGATCATTACATGTTGCATTGCCCCGCTACCCACCATGCCTGCTATAGGACGATCTGAACCTGCCTGGTCAAAATCAGCATTGAATGCACCGGGGTAAACCAACACTTCATGCAGGTTGATATATTGCCAGTCGGAAATAGTAAAAACGGGAATAATAGCCCCGGATGCAATCAGAAGCCGGTCAAGATCTTCGACCACCGCATTTACACCGGTTATTTTCACCGCCGATAAAAAATGCTCTACTCTTTTGTCAAATTTTTCTTTTGTTTCCTCATCCAGTTGCCGGTAAAATTTTACATAGCTGGTCAGCAGCTCCCTGTAATTCTCCGGCAACAAAACGACTTCTTTGACAATACCTATACGAAAGACAAATAGGATTATTAAAAGGATCAGCCCTAAACCAATTAAAATCTGCCAGAGAGTGAACATAATTAAATGAAGGTAAACAGTATTTATCAACTATTGAATGCCTGTGCAGGGAACAGTAATTGAGCTATATTTATAGCGTTAAAAAAACTTGTATGAGTATACCGGGAAGTTCGTTACTAAGATAAACTTCGAAATCTTTTGCAGTACGCATGAACAACCACGGAATTTCTCTACCCGGTAAATAAAAAAATTTATTAAAAAAGCAATATGTCAAAAACAAAAATCACCGTTAACAATAACGGGTCATTGAAAGTGGAAGGCGATTTTGAAGTAGTGGACAGAAACGGCGGAGTCTATAATTTACAGGGAAGAGAGATCGTTTCTTTCTGCCGTTGTGGTTTGTCAAAAAATAAACCCTTTTGTGATGGTTCCCATAACGGGAATTTTACACATGAAGCGATAGCTTTTGATCTGCC